>JAXJVC010000097.1:0-2824 GCA_036308745.1 Oscillospiraceae bacterium
CTCATGCGCAATCCCAACCGGGTCTACTCCCGGGAGGGCCTGCTGGACACAATCTGGGCCTACGAATACCGCAGTGACATCCGCACCGTGGACGTTCATATCCGCAGGCTCCGGGAGAAGCTGGAGGAGAATCCGGCAGAACCCAAATATATTTTGACGAAGTGGGGCGTTGGCTATTATTTCCGTAAGTAAAAAGCCCGCAGTCCGCGGGTACGGCAGTACACAGTTCCGGTATGCCATGACCTATGTGGTCATCACCTTTGTGGTGCTGCTGGTTTTGAACATTTATACCGCAAAAGTCAGCCAGCGGCTGTTTTATACCGGCAAGGAGACCTCCCTGATTGAAAAATGCCAGCTTGCTTCAGACGAGATCTCCTCCCTTGAGGTGGTGAACAACGCCACCGTCACCGGGATCATCAACCAGATGGAAAGTCTGAAGGTCACCCGGCTGATCGTTACGGATCAGAAGGGCGTGGCCCTCTATGACAGCGAAGGCACTGCCGTCGGCCGGTTCGTTCTGTTCCCGGAGATCATGGCGGCTCTGACTATAGACCGGACCGCCCAGGAGGGCTACGATGCCTTCTCCTGGAAATACCAGGACGGCGCCATGGATTCCCGGGCCGCCACCCCTATCCTGTACTACGGCACCATCATCGGCTGTGTGTACATGACGGAGTACGATACCGCCCAGGGCACCCTGATCCAGTCCCTGCAGAATACGGTGCTGCAGGTCACACTGGTGCTGGAGGTTCTGGTCATCCTGTTCTCTCTGGCCTTCTCCCAAACCTTCTCCCGTCGGCTGAACAAGATCATGACCTCCATGCGCATCATTCAGAACGGCGACTACTCCCACAAGGTCCACATGGGCGGCAACGATGAGCTGACGGTTTTGGCAAACGAATTTAATGACCTGACAGACCGGCTTCAAACCTCCGAGCAGAAGCGCAGCCGGTTCGTATCCGATGCCTCCCATGAGCTGAAGACCCCTCTGGCTTCTATCAAGCTGTTGACGGATTCCATTCTTCAGAACGACATGGATACCGAAACCGTCCGGGAGTTCGTTGGAGACATCGGCAACGAAGCGGACCGGCTAAACCGCATGACCGCCAAGCTTCTGTCCTTGACCAAGGTGGACGGCAACATTGCCGCAGAGTGCGAGATTATTTACATGGCTCCCACCGTCCATCGGGTCACCCGGATGCTTTCCCCTATGGCAAAGCAGGCAAATATCGAGATCCGGCTGGAGCTGGAGGAAGACTGTCCGGTGCTGATCCTGGAGGATGACCTCTATCAGATCATTTTCAATCTGATGGAGAACGGCATCAAATACAATGTTTCCGGCGGTACCCTGACGGTGACACTGCATCACTGCGAGGACAATGCCGTCCTGACAGTCAGCGACACCGGCATGGGCATCCCGGAGGATGCCATCGGTCACATCTTCGAACGGTTCTACCGGGTAGATAAGGCCCGCTCCCGGGCAAGCGGCGGCAGTGGCCTTGGTCTGGCCATCGTCCGAACCATTGCGCAACGCAACCGTGGCGAAATCCAGGTAGACAGCACCCTCGGTAAGGGTACCACCTTCACCGTGACTTTCCCTGCCTTTGAAACGGAGGTGGACAAGGAATGAAACGCTTCATCGCTTTTGCTCTGCTCCTGACCCTTCTGCTTCCCCTGCTGGGCTGTTCCAAGGGCATTCAGGACGGTGCGGATTTCCATTACTGCCGGAAGGAATACCAGTACGGAAAAGACAGCGGTGTGATTGCCCCCGAACAGCGGGACATCACCGGCCATGTAGGTGACCTCTCCTTCCTGATCTCCCTGTATCTCATGGGACCGCTGGATGAGGATCTGGAATCCCCCTTCCCGAAAGGCACCAAGCTGGAAGTTCTGGAATTTACACGCCACGGCCTGCATATCCAGCTGTCCCCGGTTCCCGACAGCTTCACGGATTCCGAGTTTACCCTGGCCTGCGCCTGTCTGACCCTGACCTGTCTGGAGATCTCGGACAAAGCCACCTTCACCATCACCAGCGGAGAACGGTCCGTGATCATGAACCGGAACAACCTGATTCTGTGGGATAACACCATCCCAGAAACCATGGAAGGAGAATGACCATGAAATTCATTTCCTGGAATGTAAACGGCCTGAGAGCCTGCGTCACCAAGGGCTTTCAGGACTACTTCAATGACATTGATGCAGATTTCTTCTGCCTGCAGGAAACCAAGCTCCAGGAGGGACAGATCGACCTGCCTCTGCCGGGCTACCACCAGTTCTGGAACTACGCCCAGAAGAAGGGCTATTCCGGCACCGCTATCTTCGCAAAGGAACAGCCCCTGTCTATCGCCTATGGAGTAGGCGTGGAGGAACTGGACACCGAGGGGCGGCTCATCACCCTGGAGTATCCAGAATTTTACCTCGTCACCTGCTACACCCCAAACGCCCAGCAGGGCCTTGCCCGGATCGACCACCGCTTAAAGTGGGACGAGGCCTTCCGAAACTACCTGTGTGAGCTGGACCGAAAAAAGCCTGTCATCGCCTGCGGCGACCTGAACGTGGCCCACCAGGAGATCGACCTGAAGAATCCCTCTTCCAATCGGGGCAACGCCGGCTTCTCCGACGAGGAGCGGGAAAGCTTTGGCAAACTGCTGGAAGCAGGTTTCACCGATACTTTCCGCCACCTGAACCCCGATGCCACCGGCATCTACAGCTGGTGGAGCTACCGATTCAATGCCCGGGCGAACAATGCAGGATGGCGCATCGACTATTTTGTGGTGTCCGATCGGATCGCTGATAAGATCACGGCAACCCCCATCCATTCGGA
>JAXJVC010000098.1:0-5842 GCA_036308745.1 Oscillospiraceae bacterium
GCGCCGGGCAGATCGTTCTGGGTCAGACCCAGCTCTGCGAAGGAGCACAGCATGCCGTTGGACTTGACGCCTCTCAGCTTGCCCTTGGTGATGTGGATACCGCCGGGGAGCCAGGAGTTGTGCAGGGCGGCGGGGACCAGGTCACCTTCGTTGACGTTCTGCGCACCGGTGACGATCTGGACAGGCTCAGCCTCTCCCACATCCACCTGGCAGATGAACATATGGTCAGAGTTGGGGTGATGGACGATGGAGACCACCTTGCCGACCTTGACATTTTGATCTCGGCGTCCATCCGCTCATAGGTTTCCACCTTCTGGCCGAAAACGGTCAGGGTCTCCACAAATTCTTTATCGGATACGTGGGACAGGTCCACGAATTCTTCATTCAGCCATTTTCTGTTCAGTTTCATTCTCTGTTCCTCCTTAGAACTGGTTCAGGAACCGCACGTCGTTGTCGAAGATCAGACGCAGGTCGTTGATCTTCAGGCGGCCCATGGCAGTACGCTCCAGGCCCATGCCGAAGGCGAAGCCGGAGTACTTTTCAGGAT
Source organism: Oscillospiraceae bacterium (assembly GCA_036308745.1). Taxonomy (GTDB): domain Bacteria; phylum Bacillota; class Clostridia; order Oscillospirales; family Oscillospiraceae; genus Faecousia. Next base: position 548 of record JAXJVC010000098.1, read on the forward strand.
CGATGCCGCAGTTCTCCAGGACCTTGGGATGGACCATACCGGCACCCAGCAGCTCGATCCAGCCCTCACCGTGGCAGGTGGAGCATACCTGGCCGTCGATCTCACCGGCGCCGTGGCACTTGTGGCACTGCATATCCATCTCGCAGCTGGGCTCGGTGAAGGGGAAGTGGTGGGGACGGAACCGGACCTGGGCATCATGGCCGTAGATGCGGTTCATAATGGTGATCAGAGCGCCCTTCAGGTCACCCATGGTGATATCCTCAGCAACCACCAGACCCTCGATCTGATGGAACATGGGGGAGTGGGTGGCATCGGCCTCGTCCTTACGGAACACACGGCCGGGGGCCAGCATGCAGAAAGGAGGCTCATGGTTTTCCATGAAGCGGATCTGCATGGAGCTGGTCTGGGTCCGCAGCAGGACCTCGTCGTTATCGTCAAAGTAGAAGGTGTCGGAACGGTCACGGGAGGGATGACCCTCTTCGATGTTCAGACGGGTGAAGTTGTAGCTGGCGAACTCCACCTCAGGACCGTCAACCACAGTGTAGCCCATGCCAACGAAGATGTCCTTGATCTCCTGCAGCACCTGGTTCATGGGATGCTGATGTCCCACAGCCACGGTCTCACCGGGGATGGTGACGTCGATGGCCTCGGCGGCCAGCTTTGCTTCCAGCACAGCGGCGTGGATGGCAGCCTTCCGCTCCTCCAGCTTTTCTTCAATCTGGGCGCGGACGGTGTTTGCCATCTGACCCATGATGGGGCGCTCTTCAGGGGACAGCTTGCCCATCTGCTTCAGGACGGCGGTCATTTCGCCCTTTTTGCCCAGCAGCTTGACCCGCAGCTCCTCCAGAGCGGCAGGGGTATCGGCAGCATCCAGGGCTGCCAGAGCATTCACTTTGATCTGCTCCAATTGTTCTTTCATTTTTTCATCCTCCTAAAAGGTTAACTAAAAAACAAAAACCTTCCATCCCTACAATCGGGACGAAAGGCATTCCTTCCGCGGTACCACCCGCAATTCGTCAAAATGACGCAGCTTAAAAGCGCAGACACGCTCGCGACCGTTAACGGAGTCACCCGGCCCGCTCTACTGTTGTTTCAAGGGGCAGCTCCTGGGAGAAAGCCCGGCATTGCACGCAAGCGGATCCCACCATCCCGCTCTCTCTGAAAACGCAAAACCAATACAAGGCAGCCCAATCAATGCTTTTTTCAATATCTCAGATATAGTAACACACTATTTTTCATTATGCAAGTGCTTTTTTCTGATTTGCCCGGAAAGTGGTCTGCCTTGACGAAGCCTGGGAAACGTGATATCCTTTTTTTAATATTACTTAAGGAGCGTGTTACTATGAAATATGAAACGCTGGACCAGGCGTTGACCGATCTGAGATATTTGCAGCAGACCATGGCTGCCTACAACCATGCTATGGGTGTGATCTATCTGGACGCCACCACAGCTGCCCCTGCCGATACCTGGGAGGGCCGGGGAAAGACCATGGAGGTCTTGTCCAAGGTGGTGTATGATTTGACGGCAAAGCCCGAGAATAAGGAGCTGTATGATTTCCTGTTGGCTCACAGTACTGAGCTGGATGCCCAGACCCACCGGGAGGTGGAGGTCCTGAAGAAGGGCTTTGACCAGATGTTTAAGATCCCCGCTGAAGAATATGTGGCCTATACCGTGCTGCTGAACGATGCCCAGGGCGTGTGGCACAAGGCAAAGGTTGAGAATGATTTTGACGCCTTTGCTCCTTATCTGGAAAAAATCATGGACTTTAACCGGAAGTTTGCCGCCTACTATAACCCGGATATGGCTCCCTACGATGCCCTGCTGAACGAATACGAGGAGGGCATGAACACCGAAACCCTGGATGCGTTCTTTGCCCAGCTTCGGGAGACTATCGTTCCCCTGATCGCAAGATGTCAGCAGGCACAGCAGATTGACGACAGCTTCCTGTATAAGCACTATCCTGTGGAAATCCAGCGGAAGTTCTCTGACTATCTGATGGAGGTCATGGGCATTGACCGCAGCCACTGCGGCATCGCCGAGACCGAGCATCCCTATACCACCAATTTTGGTAACAAGGATGTCCGCATTACCACTCATTACCACGAGGATAATCTGGTTTCCTCCATGTTCTCCGTGATTCACGAGGGCGGCCATGCCCTGTACGAGTTGGGTGCGGATGACTGTTATAACTACACAGCTCTTTCCGGCGGCGTGTCCATGGGCATCCATGAAAGCCAGAGCCGGTTCTATGAGAATCTCATTGGCCGCAGCGAGGCTTTTGCCCAGGCTGTTTTCCCCAAAGCAAAGGAACTGTTCCCGGAGCAGCTTCAGGATGTGGATGCTGCCATGTTCTACCGGGCCATCAACAAGGCGGAGCCTTCTCTCATCCGTACCGAGGCCGACGAGCTGACCTATGCCCTTCATGTGATGGTGCGATACGAGATCGAGAAGCAGGTGATCGGCGGCACCCTGGCAGTGAAGGACATTCCCGGAGAATGGAACCGGCTGTACAAGGAATACCTGGGCGTGGAAGTGCCTAACGATCGGGAAGGCTGCCTGCAGGACAGCCACTGGAGCGGCGGCATGGTGGGCTATTTCCCTTCCTACGCTCTGGGCAGTGCCTACGGCGTTCAGATGCTTCGGAAGATGGAAGATGACTTGGGAGATGTGTATGCGGATGTGGCTAAGGGCGACCTGAGCAAGGTCACCGGCTGGCTGAAGGAGCATATCCACCGCCACGCCAGCTTCAAGAAGCCCGGCGCCCTATTTGAAGAAGTCTGCGGTAAGTTCGACGCCAAGTTCTATACCGATTACCTGACGGAGAAGTTTGGTAAGCTGTATAACCTGTAATTATTTCAACGACGTGTTGTCATCCTGAGCAAGCGAAGCGCGCCGAAGGATCTTCGCACCAATTTTTGCTTTGCACGAAAAAACGCGAAGATCCCTCGACTCCGCTGTGCTACGCTCGGGATGACAATTTCGTTATTTCTCTTAGGTGGAACAAATGACTATAAATGAAATGAATCATCAAGGCGTATTATCCATTCTCCATGACCGGGATCCCTATGCCCACAAAGGTGATTTTGGAAAGATCCTCCTGCTTTGCGGCAGCCGGGGCTATACCGGGGCAGCTGCATTGGCAGCGATGGGCGCGCTGCGAAGCGGTGCGGGGCTGGTGTATCTGGGGGTCCCCGAGAGCATCTATGCTATTGAGGCGGTGAAGCTGACGGAGCCGGTGGTATTTCCCTTGCCTGACGAGGATGGAAAGCTGGGCCTTCTTTCGGTGAATGAGATTCTGGAACTGCTTCCGAAAATGGACGCAGTGCTGGTGGGCTGCGGTCTGGGGCAGTCTGCGGGAACTTTGGCTATGGTAAAGGCCGTGCTGGAAAATGCCCAATGTCCTGTCGTTCTGGATGCCGACGGCATAAATGTACTGCGGGAGCATAAGGATATATTGCGCGGAAGACAGCATCCCACCATCCTGACGCCCCACGATGGGGAATTTACCCGGTTCGGGGGTACAATCGGCGAAAATCGCATGGCCTCTGCCGCCTACTTTGCCCGGGAATGGAATGCCATCGTCTTGCTGAAAGGCCACAGAACCTGCATCACCGACGGACATACCCACTACGAAAACCATACGGGAAATCCGGGTATGGCAGTGGGAGGCAGCGGAGATGTGCTGGCAGGCATCATCGTCAGCCTGCTGGGTCAGGGGTTGAAGCCCCTGGAGGCGGCAGCCTGCGGCGCCTGGCTTCACGGTGCGGCGGGGGATCTGTGTGCTGAAGAGATCGGGCAGTACGGAATGCTGCCTACGGATATGCTGTGCGCCCTTCCGCGACTACTGAAATAAGGCGGGATCCAAATGAAAAGGGCTGCGGTGCTGATTTTTATTGTGGCCATGTTGTCAGGCTGTTCTTCGGCGCATCCGGAACTGGACCGGGGCATGGCCCTGCGGGACAGACTGCTGTCAGGGCAGGGATGCAGCTTTGACGCAGAAATCACAGCGGACTATGGGGACAAGCTCTATGAATTTTCCATGGCTTGTCAGGGGGATGTCCAGGGAAATCTGGCATTTACCGTAACGGCACCGGAAACCATCGCGGGCATCACCGGGACGGTTTCGGACGTTGGCGGAAAACTCACCTTCGACGATACCGCCCTGCAGTTTGAACTGATGACCGACGACCAGCTTTCCCCAGTGAGCGCGCCCTGGATTTTTCTCAGGACGCTGCGAAGCGGCTATCTCACCTCTGCCGGCATGGACGGAGAGCAGCTTCGTCTGACCATCAATGACAGCTATGAAGAGGATGCTCTGCAGCTCGACATCTGGCTGGATGGGGATGATGTGCCTGTTCGGGCGGAAATCTTATATGACGGGCGGCGGATATTGTCGCTTTCTGTGAAAAATTTTAAGATTTCCTGACATTCCGGCGAAACTGTGCATAGGATATTTCACAGACGCTGCCGTATAAAATTCCGGTGTGCGTGGGAGAATACTCTCAGCCGCGTTACATATGGATCCATCCGGTAGCGTTGGCGAAAAATGCACGGAGTGTGAGACACATGGATTCAACAGTCAAACGGGGCGACATATTTTACGCCGACCTATCCCCAGTGGTGGGCAGTGAGCAGGGCGGCACCCGCCCTGTGCTTATTGTACAGAACGATACCGGAAACCGCCATTCTCCCACGGTCATCGCGGCGGCCATTACCAGCCAGACCGGGAAAGCCCGGCTTCCCACCCATATCAACATCGCAGGCGGCAGTGTAGGTCTGACCAAGGATTCCGTGATCCTGCTGGAGCAGATCCGCACCATCGATAAGAAACGGCTGCGGGAGCATATGGGCCGCCTGGATGAGCAGCACATGGCAATGGTGGACGATGCCATTGCCGTCAGCTTTGGCCTGCATGACCCGAGAGCAACGTAATAATATACCCCCTTGCCGCATAGGATCAGGCAAGGGGGCGTTTTGCTTATGGAGGGAAATTATCCGGTAATGTTTGGACAGGAGACGGTGGGCAAGGTCCAGGTGCTGCGCCAGGGGCTTTACTACCGCTTTATCTGTTTTTGCCGCATGACAGGGGATGTGGTGTGCCGCCTGACGGTGGTCTGTGGGGACAAGCGGGAAAGTCTTGGAGTGGTGGTTCCTGCGGGAGATGGCTTCGGGCTGGACAAGAAGGTCCCGGTAAAGCGGATCGGGGAAGGGGAGATGCGGTTCTCTCTGGTTCCCAGGCACGAACAGGTCCAGGGGAAATTTGTTCCTCTTTCCCCGGAGGAACCATTTGCTTA
>JAXJVC010000099.1:0-2735 GCA_036308745.1 Oscillospiraceae bacterium
TATCCGCTGTTGCTATTTTTGAGAAAAGGGAGTAAAATAGAACAAAGCTCGTTATAATTAGGAATTAGGAGTTAGGAATGAGGAATGATGCCAAAACGGCTGTCATCCTGAGCGAGCGCAGCGAGTCGAAGGATCCTGGCACCGATTTTAATGCAAATGCAGCGGAAAGTGCGTAGATTCCTCCACGCGGCTTCGCCTTGGTCGGAATGACAAATCTATGGATTTTTCTTTTGTTGTCAGTGCTGATGAAAACTGGTAACCGCAATTACCAATTCCTCACTCCTAATTCCTCACTCCTCATTCTCCAGAAAGGGGTTTCTATGAAAAAATCTGTACTTTACGCCTTATGGGGCGGCTTGTTTAGTATTTGCGCGGGGCTGGGATTTATCCCGGAGACCGGGGGGATCCTGCGGTTTTTGATGACCGCCCTGTCTGTGGCCTGCTTCGCGCCTCCCGGGGTGCTGCTGTACCGGGCAAAGATGACCGGTGACCGCGGTACTGCCAGCCTGATCCGCAATCTCTCTGCCCTGTCCCTGGGGCTGACTCTGGCGGTGCTGGTGCTGAATGTGCTGTGTGCCGTCCGCTCGGAGCTGCTTGGTCGCTTCCTCCACGCCGTACTCACCGTGGTATCCAGCCCCATGCTGTGCAGCGGGTACTGGGCGCTGAGCCTGTTCCTCTGGGCCTGCCTGCTGATGGTCAGCCTGAAGGTGCTGCGGAAAAAGTAAAACAAACAGCAGGGCGGCTTTCTCTCAAGCCGCCCTGCAAAACAATTTACCTTCCCTCAAACACTGCCGGGTCGAAGGTGATGGCGATGCCGTATTCCCCCTCGCCCAGGTCATTGAGGGCCGTTTCCAGAGTTGTGCGGATGGTCTCCTCCTGACCCTGGAGGTCACCGGGCAGGTCCACGTCAAAGCTCAGCTCTGTTCTTGTCTCCCCCTGGGACATGCGGAAATCGTGGAGGGTCAGCCGGTGGTCCTTCACCCGCAGCAGGGCGGATACCAGCTGGCGCATCCGGTTCAGCTCCGGATCGTCGGTGATCACCGGATCGTAGTGGATCACCAGGTGAACATTGTGGCTGCGCAGGCATTCCCGCTCCATATCGTCGATGATCTCGTGGCACAGCAGGGGGTCCTCATTCCGGTCCATCTCCACATGGAGGCTGGCAAACCGCTGTCCCGGGCCGTAGTCGTGGACCATCAGGTCATGGTAGCCCAGCACCTTGGGCTGCCGCTGGATGTAGTCCACGATTTTTTGCCGCAGTTCCGGGTCGGCGCTTTCTCCCAGCAGGGGATTGATGGTATCTTTCGCAAGCTGGATGCCGCTGTAGAGGATGAACCCCGCCACCGCCATACCCATCCAGCCGTCCAGATGAAGCTTCGTCACCGCTCCCAGCACCGCCGCCAGCAGCACCGCGCCGGTGGCGATGCAGTCGTTGCGGCTGTCAGCAGCGGTGGCCATCAGGGCCTGGGACTGGATCTCCTTTCCCAGCTTCCGGTTGAACAGGCACATCCACAGCTTCAGTCCCATGGACAGCAGCAGGATCGCCACCGCCACAAAAGAAAACGCCACCGGTGTCGGTGTGAAGATCTTTTCCAGAGAGCTTTTTGCCAGCTCGAATCCGATAAACAGGATCAGCGCCGCCACCGCCAGGCCGCTTAAATACTCAAACCGGGCATGGCCATAGGGATGGTGGGCATCGGCAGGCTTCCCTGCCAGACGAAACCCTGCCAGGGTCACGATGGAGGCGGAGGCGTCGGAGAGGTTATTCATGGCATCGGCAGTGATGGACAGGGCGCCGGTCATCAGTCCCGCCGCCAGCTTCACGGCAAACAGCAGCAGGTTGCAGAGGATGCCCACCGTGCCGCTAAGGGATCCCACCGCTGCCCGGACAGCGGTATCCTCTCTATTTTCATAATCGGGTACAAACAAACGCAGAAGAAGATTTGTCATGTAATTCCTCACTTTTCCTGGATTTTTCAAACTTTTTTGAACTCTACTCCCGGTAGAGTCGTGAATTCTACCGCCCATGGGAGAAAAATTTTGCCTTTTCTCGCCCAAATGGAGTGACTTTACAGCCAAAATGCGGTATGATACTGTGGTCATTGTTATGTACGGACCATTATAATCCGAATATCATACTGTGTCTATCATTTTTTGGAGTGTGCAACTATGTTTTCTTACAAGATCATTACCGATTCCTGCTGCGACTTTACCGAGCAGCAGTACCAGGAGCTGGACGTACTGTGCGCCCCCCTGAGCGTAGTATACAACGGCGAGAGCCACAGCAATTTCTCCGACCCCGTTGCCGTGAAGGGTTTTTATGACCTGCTGCGTACCGGCGTCATGGCTACCACCTCTGCCGCGAATCCCGAGGGCTGGACCGCTATCATGGAGCCTGTGCTGAAAAACGGCCAGGATGTGCTGGTGCTGGCTTTCTCCTCCGGCCTGTCCGCTACTTACCAGTCCGCCGTCATCGCCGCCCAGGAGCTGCAGGATGCTTACCCTGACCGGAAGATCCGGGTGGTGGATACCCTCTGCGCCGCTCTGGGCCAGGGCCTGCTGGTATGGTACGCCTGCAAAAAGCGGGACGAGGGTAAGACGCTCGAGGAGCTGACCGCCTGGGTGGAGGAAAACAAGCAGCACATCTGCCACTGGGTCACCGTGGATGACCTGAGCCACCTGAAGCGGGGCGGCCGTATCAGCGCCACCACTGCACTGGTTGGCACCATGCTGAA
>JAXJVC010000100.1:0-2131 GCA_036308745.1 Oscillospiraceae bacterium
GCGCGGGTGGCCTTGCGCTGTTCCTCCACCTTCATTTTGTCGATGTCGGAGATTTTACCCTTGACCGTCTTAATGGCTTTGACCTGATCTACCGTCTGAATGTGCATGGTGACGGTCAGCTCCGCGTCCAATTCCAAAATCTCCAGCAGGAGCTTGTCCGACATTTCCGACGCCATGATCTGCAAGTAGGACGCCGCGCCCCACGTCTGGCCCACGCGGAACAGCCGGGACTGTCGGAAGTCGAAGCTGTCCGGGACGATAAAATCTTTCGTCCCCAGCCCGGTATGGGCGATGTCGGCCCACTTGAAGCGGACCGGCTCCCGGCTGCTGGGGTGGAGCTGACCGTGGAGCAGGGCCAGACGCTCCCGTCCGTCGAGGGGCTGGGACTGCACCCCCAGCCGCTTAAAGTTGCCCGTGACATCGGCCTCCACACGCTCCAGCCGGGGGCGTGCGGCAGCCACGTTCTCAGCGGGGATACCGAAAGTGATGTACTTGGATCGCTCAATACCGTTGTTGCTCTTGGCAATCTGGTTTTTCAGCATCCCGGTGAACTCGGCCCGGACGCTGTTGTACTCGTCCTCGGCGGGCTGGATATTCACCTTATAGCGGCCCCCGGAGCGGGAGCGGCGATTGATAAAGGAGAGCTGGAACGGCAAGGAGCTGTCAAAGTAGTTGAGGAACGAACTCCAGCCCCCGAAGATAGCCGTCTGATCCTCCGCCGAAGCCACGGAATAATTGATGTCCTCGTATTCCACGGTTTTGGTGAACAGGCCGTTGGGGAGCTGACAAACGCCGTCCGGGAGCATCCGCACATAAGGGACGGTCTGCTGGGCGGATATGGTGGCCGGGCGATTACCGGCCCGGATCAGGCTTTTTCTTTTCTTTGGGCTTCTGGTCAAAAGCATCCTCCTTTCCCGCAAATGGGGCGTAAATGTTCTGCGTCTGATAGGGCCTCACGCCGGGGCGGGTGAACTTGGCCCGGAGGATGTTCCGCACCACCTTTTCAAAAGGCAGGCCGTCCCGCTCATACATCGCCATGAAAAAGGCCGGGAGCATGAGCGCGATCATCAGGAACATCGACCCGGTATTTCCAAGTGTGCTGCGGGTCAGCAGATACACAGGGATGCCCACCACCGCCGCGCCGCCGAAACAGATCAACTGGCGCTTGGTGAGGTTAAAGGCAATTTTCGTCTTGATCTTGGACAAGTCGTTGGGGACGTTCACATACGGCATGACTCGTCCTCCTTTCCGCTATCCTCTGGCCACCGTGACCAGAAGCCGGGAACCGTGGACTCCACCTCGTTGCCCCATACGTCCCATCCGGGCGGGGTCTGCCTTGCGAACAGCTCCACACGGGGCAGATCACCCATGAGGGCCACGATCTTGTCGCGGGCTTCGTCGGGCTTTTTGCTGTGGGCCTCGATGGGGGAAATAATGAACTGGTGGACGTTTGCCGCCTGACGTTTGGGGTGGCCCTTGGTTGCCAGCAGGCAGACCTCGGCATTGCCCCTCGTCCAAAAGCCCAGCCCGTAAAACCAGCTATCCGCTTTGCGGTTTTTCTTCAGCCAGACGAAAGCGACGCTTTTGTAGGTGAAGCCCCACTCGCGGATCAGCCGCAGGGCCTCCGGGAGCTGGGGGAACGTAGCCCATAAAAAGAGTGCGCTGTCCGGGGCCGCAAGCTCGGCCACGGGTAACGCGCACAGATCGTCAATCCCCATTGTGGGGTAATGGTGCTCCGCCGCCCCCTGCAAGCCCTTTTGGGAATACCGCCAAGGGGGATCGGCGTAGATGATGGAATATCTTCCGATGATTATACTCCTTTCTCGCCGCGGGCAACGGCCTCCCGCGCCCGCTGGATGCGTTCAGCCGCCGGGCCGTAAAAGGCAGGGGCGTTCTCAAAACCGATAAAGCGGCGGCCCGTGTTCAGGGCGGCGATGGCCGTTGTGCCGCTCCCAGCGCAAATATCCGCTACTACCTGTCCCTCGCGGGTGTAGGTTTTAATGAGATATTCGCACAGTTCCACGGGCTTTTGCGTGGGATGAACAGTATTCGCCACCGTGGGGAACGCCAGCACATTGCCGGGGAACCGCCGCCCGTCCGACTCGCCGCTGATACGTTCAAAGGCTCCATA
>JAXJVC010000101.1:0-8542 GCA_036308745.1 Oscillospiraceae bacterium
CCGGCAGTACGAAAACGGAGAGAAGATCTTAGGAGGAAAAGAAGTATGAAAAAGATTAAGTTTTTCCTCAGCCTGCTGAAAGAGCGGGACTGGCTGGAAGAGATGGCCGCCCAGGGCTGGCTGCTGACCAACATCACCGGCGGCATTATTTACACCTTCAAGCAGGTGGAGCCCTGCGAAAAGGTATTTGAAATCGAGCGGTTCGCCATTACCTCCCACCCCACCGTGGCGGAGCTGACTGCCCGGACCCGGGCCTTTGACATCACCTCCCAGTTCGGCTGGGAACAGATCACTCACGACGAGGACATGAACCACTACTTCGTAAAGGATAAGGCCGGAGACGAAACCGACGAATTTTACGATGACGAAGAATCCCGCCGGGAGCGGGCCGAGCGGTACCGCAAGCACATGTGCGTGGAGCAGCCCCAGATCCTGATTCTGGAGACCCTGATCTTTTCTGTGGTATTTTTCCTCATCTCCCTGCTGGAGGGGTTCGCACCTTCCTACTCCTTCCCCTTCTTCACAGTTTTCGCCACCATCGAGCTTGCCCTCATCTATGCTTCCATGGTCTGGGGTCATCGTGTTTACACCGAGCTTTCCATGAGTCGGGAGGAATGGGAACTGTATAAAAAGCACACCGAAAAGAAGAAGTTCACCAAGGTTTCCCAGCTTCTGACCTTCCTGCAGGAAAAGGACGCTGCCGGCCTGACCCTGAAAAATTACGAAAGCCGCAGCTACCAGTTTGAGCCCTCCTCCCGCCGGTATGACTACTACATCGACACCAAGGTTTGTCTGAAAAAGCGCGTCAAGGCAGAGGGGCAGCACTTCCAGAGCGACAAGAAGGACCTAATGACCCAGGGCCTGAAGTGGTATGAAATGAGCATCGCCCACGCCGCCCGGTATGGCTTTACCCCCGTAACCGTCATCGAGAAGAACGTTCTGGTCTACAAGCGTCCCCATTCCGACGCCCCCATGCCCCAGGATAACGGCAATGCCAGCCTGCGGGTGGTTTCCCCCGCCCTTGCTGCCGTGATTTTCTTCGGCTGCTGCGGCCTGATCGGCTTCGTGGCAGGCTTCTGCAGTGCCTGGTTCTTCGGCTGATATCCATACATATTCCCTCTGAAATACAGAAAAGGAGATAGAAAATGATCGCAAATCCCATTGATGTAAATACCGCATTTCCTGTGCGAAAATCCAAGGTCCAGAAGCAGGCCTTCCGGGACGCGGTGATCCCCTACGTCCAGGCCCTGGGCTATGAATGTACCACTGAGAAAGGTATGCTGGGCGCCCGGAACGTGGTCATCGGAAATTCTGAAACCGCAAAATATCTGATCACCGCCCACTATGATACCTGCGCTCACCTCCCCTTCCCCAATCTGATCACCCCCTGCAGTTTCTGGCTGTTTATGGCCTATCAGCTGGTGATAGCCGCATTCATGCTCCTGATTCCGCTGATCCCCACCATTGCGGCAGACTGGCTGTTTGACACCGGAGCCGCCTCGAGTATGGTATGGTACGCCTTCTTCCTCCTGGGAGCAATTCTGATGATGGTAGGTCCTGCCAATAAACGCAACGCCAACGACAACACCTCCGGCGTGGTAGCCGTTCTGGAGATTGCCCGGAAGCTGCCTGCTGAGCTGCGCAGCCAGGTCTGCTTTGTCCTGTTCGACCTGGAGGAGGCCGGTCTCTTCGGCTCCATGGGCTATCAGGAGGCCCACAAGAATGCCACCAAAAACCAGCTGGTCCTGAATCTGGACTGTGTAGGCGACGGCGATGAGATCATGCTGTTCCCCTCCGGCAAGGTAAAAAAGGACCAGGAAAAGATGGAGCTGCTCCGCTCCTGCTGCGGTTCCCAGGGCAATAAGCGCATCAGCATCCGGGAGAAGGGCTTCTCCTTCTACCCCTCCGACCAGGCAAACTTCCCCTATGGCGTGGGCATCGCCGCCCTGCGCCGGAGCAAGGTGGGCCTTTACTTGGGCCGCATCCACACGAACAGGGACACCATCCTGGAGGAAGCCAATATCCACATGATCCGGGACGCCATCCTTTCCATGATTGCAGCCCATCCGGAATACACCCCGGTTGAGCCCAAGAAGGCATCCGGCAGGAGATTGAATGCGTCCGGCATCCTGTTTCTGACCACAGGTATCCTGTTTCTGATCAGCGCCTGGCTGGGCAAGGATTTCTTCAATGTCGGCCTGGGTGTCTTCTTCCTGGCACTGGGAATCGGCAAGCTGACCGCAAGAAAATAACCACACAAAATCAACCATAATACGTTATCTAAGAAAGGAAAATCTCTATGGAAACCAATGCATTGAAAGTCAACAAAAAGCAATTCTCCCGCATCGGCCTGACCATGTTCCTGGCCACCCTGATCCTGAATGGTGTACAGATCCTGGGCGCTGTTATCGGCGCAATGATCCCCGCCGTGGCAAACAACGGCGATCTGCTCTTCCTGGCCTCCATGCTGCCCATGTACGTCATCGGCTTCCCTCTGGTGTTCCTGCTGTTTAAGCGGATCCCCAGCCACATGGAAGGCGAAAAGAAGGCTATGAAGCTGAGCCATCTGCTGGTTGCCTTCCTGATCTGCTATGGCTGCACCTATGTCTGCAACCTGCTGGCCACCGGCCTCACCGCCATCATCGCCGCCATCAAGCAGAGTCCCGTGCAGCATGTGATGACCGCTGTTACCAGCGGCATCAGCCCCGCCACCAACTTCCTGGTCCTGGTGATCTGCGCCCCCATTATGGAGGAGCTGCTGTTCCGCAAGGCCATCATTGACAGAACCGCCCACTATGGCGAAGGCCTGTCCCTCCTGTTCTCCGGCCTGCTGTTCGGCCTGTTCCACGGCAATCTGGTGCAGTTCAGCTACGCTTTCCTCATCGGTATGCTCTTCGGCTTCATCTACATCAAGACCCGGAACATCCTCTATCCCATCGCCCTGCACGTGGGCATCAACTTCCTGGGTTCCTTTATCAGCTCCATCATCCTGGATGTCAGCGGCGCAATGGACATCATGTCCATCACCGACCAGGCCGAAATGATGTCCGCCATCATGGAGAACATCGGCGGCATGGCAATCTACGGTCTGTACTCCCTGCTGATCATCGGCATGACCATCGCCGGAATCGTGCTGTTCATCGTGAACAGAAAGAAGTTCCAGGTCTCCTCCGGTGAAGTGGTGATTGAAAAGGGCCAGCGGTTCAAGACTATCTTCCTGAATCTGGGCATGATCCTGTACTGCATCTTCTGGATCGCCATCATTGTGATCCAGCTTATGGCATAATCCATCGAACAAGATTAAGGTGTTTTCCCGCACTCCGTACCGGATTGCGGGAACCCTTTATAAAGGAGAAGAATATGAAGAAAAAGATAGTATTACTGGCATTTTCCCATATTCTGGTAGCGGTGCTGACCTGCTCCGTGACCCTGTTTCTGATCCCCCGGTAGATTCCGGTCCTGGAAAATCCCACGGAAGCCACTGAAGCATCCTCTGAACCCACAGTCCCAGAGACCCGGCCCCGCAATCCTTATGCCACAAACCCCTGCAAGCTGGAGGAGCTGGAGTATCTGATCCAGTATCACTACTATGAAGATGTGGACAGCACTGCCCTGCAGGATGGGGCAGCCAGCGGCATGATCGAAGCTCTGGGGGACCGTTGGAGCTACTACATCCCTGCTGACGAATATGACGCGCTTGTGCGTGACTGGAACAATGCCTATGTGGGCATCGGTATCGCGACTCGGCAATGGAAAGAAGACAGCAAAATTGAAGAAATCATGAAGGTGTTCGAAGGCGGTCCCGCTGAGGAAGCAGGGCTGCAGGCAGGGGATCTGATCGTAGCTCTCGACGGTCACCCCGTGGACGGAATGTCCTCGGACGAGGCATCAATCTATATGTATGGCCCAGAAAATTCCCAGGTGGATGTCACCGTACTTCGTGACGGAGAGGAATTGACCCTGACTGTGACCCGGCGGTATGTCCAGGTCCCTGTGGCAAAGGGTGTCCTGCTGGAAAACGGCATCGGCCTGGTAGTCATTGAAGATTTTCAATCACGGAGCAGGCGGGAAGCTGTGAAGGCTATCGAGGCTCTGCTGGAACAGGGTGCGGAAAAGCTGATCTTCGACGTACGGTACAATCCCGGCGGCACTATTGAAGAAATGGTAAAGCTTTTGGACTATCTGCTTCCGGAGGGACCAATCTACCGGTCGACAGACAATATGGGTCAGGAAAGTGTAAGGCAGTCCGATGCGCAATGCCTGGATATCCCCATGGCGGTGCTGGTAAATGAGAACACCTACTCCGCCGCGGAGTTCTTTGCGGCAGCCCTCAGTGAATATGATGCCGCTGTGGTTGTTGGCACCCAGACCTGCGGCAAGGGCCGCTACCAGCAGAGGTTTCAAATGAAGGATGGTTCTGCCGTAAGTCTTTCCACGGGCCAGTTTTTCACTCCCAATGGCATTTCTCTGGAGGGCGTGGGCATTACCCCCGACGTGGTGGTGCCTGTGGACGAAACGACCGCTGAGGCTATCTACTTCGACACACTTGCCCCGGAGGAGGATCCTCAGCTCCAGGCGGCAGTGGCAGCCCTGGGATAACAACACAGGGTGTGCTGTCAAATACACAAAATCAAACGGAGTCCATGGACAATTGCCCATGGACTTCCTTTTTTCTTGACATTTTACCTCCCCTCTGTTATTATGGCTAATGTGATTAGCCAAGCAGCTAAGGAGGTTAGCCATATGAGAGCAGGACTGGACAAAAGCCGGATCCTAAAAGTTGCCGCGGATATGGCAGATGCGGGCGGCGTTGCCAGCGTGACGCTGAAATCCCTTGCCCAGGAGTTCGGGGTAAAATCCCCCTCGCTGTACAAGCATATTGACAGTCTTGATGACCTGAAGCACCAGCTTACCCTTTACAGCTGGCAGGCCCTGGAGCAGGAGATCCTCCGCTCAGCAGTAGGCAAGGCCAAGGATGACGCTATCCGGGAGGTGTTTTACGCCTTCCGCCGGTTTGTCAAGGCCCATCCCGGGCTGTTTGAGGCCATGCAGTGGTACAACATGTACTTATCCCCCCAGGATCTCCAGGCCACAGCCGGAACTATCGAGCTGCTGTTCCAGATTCTGGACAGTTACGAACTTCCGGAGATGCAGAAGGTCCATATCGTCCGTATGTTCCGTGGTTTTCTCCAGGGCTTCCTGGGCATCGAATCCAACGGCGGCTACGGAAATCCCATGTCCCTTGACGCATCCTTCGACTTTGCACTGGATATCATTCTCAGCGGCATCCATAATTTACAGGGAGGTACCCAATGAAACAGATACTCAAAAACATCAGCCCCTTCAACAACCGCACCGACATGAGCATTCCCCTTTTCTCCATTAAAAAGGTCCTGGCTTTCTGGGTCTGCTATTTTGCAGGTCTTGGGGTTTCCGAAGCCGTTATCTTGCTGCTCCACTTCCCTCTGGGCAAAAATTTCCTGGTGGGCGAACTGCTGGATCCCAAGACCGTTGCGATCCTCTTTAATTACGGCTTTATCATGCTGTGCGTTTCTTCCATGCTGTACTGGAAGTTTATCGAGAAAAAGCCTCTGGCCGAGATGGGCCTTTCCGGCTCCTTCAGCAGCTACGCTCTGGGCGCCCTGCTGGCTGTGGTGCTGCTTTTCCTCTGTGTCGCTGGCACCATGCTGACAGGCAGCATCACCTTCAACGGTATTTTCTCCAGCATTGACTTCCTTGCCATTGTACTGCTTGCGCTGGGCTTTGTGATCCAGGGTGCGGCGGAAGAATTTCTGTGCCGCGGTCTGGTCTTCCACGCCATGAAGGCAAAAACCTCCATCCCCATTGCCATGGCTGTCAGCACGCTCGTTTTCATCTGGCCCCACTGGGGCAGCCTTTCTGAGGCAGAGCCTGTTTTCATCGTTCTGGGTCTTCTGAACCTGACGCTGATCTCCGTGATCTTCTGCCTGCTGACTCTGCGCTTCAACAGCATCTGGGCCGCCTGCGGCCTCCATTCCTTCTGGAACGCCATTCTTAGCTGCGTTCTGGGTCTGAACCTCAGCGGCAACGAGGAAAATGTAGCCGCCGTATTCAGCCTGCAGACCGTGGGCGAAACCGTATGGAACGGCGGCGCCTACGGCATCGAGGCCAGCCTGATCACCGCCCTGGTGTTTGGTGTTGCCGCCCTGCTGCTTCTGCCCAAGAAAAATTGACAGCATCCCCCATGTGTGATATGCTATTCCCATATATATCGGAATGGAGGATAGTCTATGCCCACTAAAAAAACTTCCACCGCTGTCATGGTACTGACCGTAATCATGACCTTCATGGAAATGTCGGCCCTGCCTGCAGCACTGTTCGTCAACATTTCCTTCCTGGATGTCCCTCCGGTCTACTTTGTGCTGATGGTGAACTTCTGCATTGCCTTCGCCATCTGCTGGATCTTCCAGAAATTCCTTATTCAGGACTGGCATTTCGGTCTGGAACTGGAAGGTACACTGACAGGATTAAAGCAGCACGGTCTGCCTGCCGTGATCGCCACGGTTTTGGCAATTATCGCCTTTTGCATCGGCCTTCCCGCCTTTGACAATACCCCCACCCTATGGCGGGTCCTCATCGAAGGCGTGATCTACTACATCGGTGTTGGAATCATGGAGGAGCTTTACCTCCGGGGCCTGCTGCAGAACCTTTTAGAAAAGTGGTTCAGCAGAAAGGAAAACGGTTCTCTGCTTGCGATTTTTATCACTTCCATTCTGTTTGGCCTGGGCCATATCTTCGGTGCTTTGAGCCAGCCTTTGGCTACCATTGTGTGTAAAGTGATCTGGGCCACCGCCCTGGGTGTATACTTTGGCGCAGTCTATGTAAAGACCCGTAAGCTTTGGGTACCCATTATTCTGCATCTGGTCATCAACCTCTGCGGCATCCCCTACTGCTTCACCACCAGCACCCAGTATCCCACCATCGCTCTGATCACCTGCCTCAGCGCCTATCTGCTGCTGGCTGTGTATGGCGTCCATATTTTGAAGAAAAAACCATGAGCCACCGCTCATGGTTTTTCCTTTTTTCTTATCCACCGCCACATTGACGAACAGCCGGGCGGGTGGTACAATTATAGACAAAGAAAGTCTGAAACGGAGGCGGTTTTTTGAAGCTTTTGCAAAAGGTCATTAAATACGGCGCCCGACTGGTGGCGCCCCTGGCTCAGGTCGAGGCCCACCACAATCCCGAAAAAATCATCACCCCCGGTATGCCGGAACTGCTCCGCCAGGCCACGGCCCAGGGCGCTGTGCTGCTGGAAAACGACGGCACCCTCCCCCTGCCCTCCGGCACAAAGGTAGCCCTCTTCGGTCGGGTCCAGACCAAGCTGTTCTGCACCGGCTATGGCTCCGGCGGCGATGTCAACGCCCCCTATCGGGTCAGTCTTCTGGAGGGTCTGCGAAACTGCGGCTCCCTTGAAGTCAACGAAGACCTGGCCCGTGTCTATGAGAACTGGTGCCAGAAAAATCCTGTGGACGACTCCGTCTGGGGAATGTGGCCCCGGTTTTATCCGGAAATGCCTGTCACAGGGGAGCTTGTCCGTCAGGCAAAGGAGGGTTCTTCCCAGGCGGTCATCGTCCTGGGCCGCTCCTCCGGCGAAGACCGGGAAAATGTTCTGGAGCCCGGCAGTTACTATCTGACAGAGGAAGAAAAGCAGATGCTTACCGCCGTCACCGCGGAATTCCCTCAGGCGGTTCTGGTGCTGAACATCGGCTCCATCATGGACCTGAGCTTCCTGAAAGACTTCTCCTTCGGCGCAGTGCTGGTAGTATGGCAGGGCGGCATGGAAAGCGGAAACGCTGCTGCAGACCTGCTCTGCGGCAAGGTCAACCCCTCCGGACGTCTTACGGATACCATCGCCCGCCGCTATGAAGACTATCCCTCTGCCGCCCACTTCGGCAAGCGGGATGCCAACGAATACTGGGAGGATATCTATGTAGGCTACCGCTGGTTCGAAACCTTTAGCAAGGAAGCCGTACTCTATCCCTTTGGTTACGGTCTGTCCTACACCACCTTCTCTTTGGAAACCCGCGAGACCGCCCCTCTTTCCTGGCAGGTGACTGTCACCAACACCGGAGCCCGCTCCGGCAAAAACGCTGTTCTGCTGTTTGTGGAGAAGCCCCAGGGCGTTCTGGGCAATCCTGCCCGGGAGCTGGTAGCCTTTGCCAAAACCGGGGAGCTTGCCCCCGGGGAAAGTCAGACTCTCACCCTTTCCGTGGAGGAATACCGGCTTGCATCCTACGATGACAGTGGTCTCACCGGACACAAGTCCTGCTATGTCCTGCAGGAGGGCGAGTACTGTTTCTATGTGGGCGGAAGTGTCCGGGATGCCCAGGAGGTTGGAAGCTACACCGTGGAGGACTTGAAGGTCCTCCGAAATCTCTCCGAAGCCGCCGCCCCCGCCAAGGCCTTCCCCATCCTGTGTAATCAGGATGGCAAGCCCGGCCAGCGGGCCGCGTCTGCCAGAGCTTCGACGCTGAAGCAGCGCATTTTGGGGAACCTTCCC
>JAXJVC010000102.1:0-4303 GCA_036308745.1 Oscillospiraceae bacterium
ACATAATGGACGTTCCCCAAGGGGAGCGTCCATTTTTGTGTATAGCAAAAGAGAAATGGTGCGTTCCATCGCTGAAACGCACCATTCATAGATTGTGTTATGCAGATTTATTCCATGTACCCCACAAAGCCAAGGGTCATGTAGTCCAGGTAGACGTGTTTATCCGGGGTTTTGCCCATGGTGACCCGGTGGCAGTGGACCTCCCACACGGGATCGCCCTGGAGGTAGGATCTGCGGATTTCAAAGACATGGTTCCAGCTTCTGCCTTCCAGATACTGCTCCTCCCGGATAAAGCGGATCAGCTCCAGACGACGGAAATTGAAGGTGGGGAATGCATTTTTGATGCAGGCTTCAAACAGGGCTTCCGCGTCCCGGACGCTGCCAAGTTCAAAGGTACTGCGGATCATAGCGCCATAATCTTCCATAGTAAACCTCCTTTACAGCTTGCTGTATGCCTTATCCAGAAATTTCTGGCTGTTTACAATGACGCGCTTGTGGCTGCCGGAACCGATTTCTCCGGCTTCGTCGAAGGCCCGCAGGGAAAAGGTGATGACCTTGCCCTCAACAGCGGTGACTTCCGCCTCTGCCCGGACTTCCAGGCCCACGGGGGTCGCGGCGGTGTGCTCGATGCTTAGCAGGGTGCCTACAGTGGTTTGGGTATCGGGCAGAGCGCCGGCAATGGCTTCACAGGCAGCGCCTTCCATCAGGGCGGCCAGGCACGGAGTGGCGTATACCAACAGATCTCCCGAGCCCACCTCTTTTGCGGTGTCTTCCCGCTCTACCAGGGTGCAGACCTCCGCTTTCATGCCAACAGTGATTTCCATAGGGACCACGACCTTTCCTGTGATGTAGAGGATATCATCCTGCTTCTTATCATAACTATACCCGAAAATTTCCGGGGTGTCAATGAAAAGGGTTGCTATTTTGTCAAAATATACTTATAATGTACATTATTATAGATAAGGGGTGACCGATATGGTTGTCAACGAAAAGCTGAATCTAACCATGCTTTGCGATTTTTATGAGCTGACCATGAGCCAGGGCTATTTTGCCAGCGGCTACAAGGATCGTATTACCTATTTCGACCTGTTCTTCCGGCGCTGCCCCGACGGCGGCGGCTTCGCCATTGCAGCAGGTCTGGAGCAGATCGTTCAGTATGTGCAGGATCTCCATTTCTCTGCTGAGGATATCCAGTACCTCCGGGACAGAAAGCTGTTCAGCGAGGAATTCCTGGCGTATCTGGCAGACTTTAAGTTCACCGGCGATATCTGGGCGGTGCCCGAGGGTACACCCGTGTTCCCCAAGGAACCCATCATCACCGTTCGCGCTCCTGCCATCCAGGCCCAGCTTGTGGAGACCTATATGCTGCTGTGTGTCAACCACCAGAGCCTGATCGCCACCAAGGCAAACCGTGTGGTTCGTGCTGCCGAGGGACGCACTGTTCTGGAGTTTGGTTCCCGCCGGGCCCAGGGTGCGGATGCTGCCATTCTGGGTGCCCGTGCTGCCTACATTGGTGGCTGTCATGGAACGGCCTGTACCATCTCCGACCAGTTGTTCGGTGTGAAAGCCGGCGGTACTATGGCCCATGCCTGGGTCCAGATGTTTGATACGGAGTACGAAGCCTTCAAGACTTATGTGGAGATGTATCCCAACAATGCCACTTTGCTGGTGGATACCTACAACACCCTGCGGTCCGGCGTACCCAATGCCATCCGGGTGTTTAACGAGGTTCTGAAGCCCAAGGGCATTACCAAGTGCGGCATCCGCCTGGATTCCGGCGATATGGCCTACCTGACCCAGCAGGCAAGAAAGATGCTGGACGCGGCAGGCTGGACTGAATGCCAGATCTCCGTGTCCAACTCTCTGGATGAGTATATTATTCGGGATGTGCTTCGTCAGGGGGCCAAGATCGATCTGTTCGGTGTCGGCGAGCGGCTGATTACGGCCCGAAGCGAGCCTGTTTTTGGCGGCGTTTACAAGCTGGTGGCTGTGGAGGATACCGACGGCACCGTGAAGCCCAAGATCAAGATCTCTGAAAATGTGGGTAAGATCACCAATCCCCATTACAAAAAGCTGTACCGCTTCATCGGCAACGATACCGGTAAGGCCATCGCAGACTACCTTTGTGTTTACGACGAGATCGTGGATGATTCCCAGGACCTGGAGATCTTCGACCCAGACGCAACCTGGAAGCGGAAGAATGTCTACAACTTTACCGCCAAGGAACTGCAGGTGCCTATTTTCCAGAACGGCGAGCTGGTGTACAACCTGCCTACGCTGGAGGAAATCCGCACCTACTGCCTGGATCAGGTGGATACCCTGTGGGATGAAGTGAAGCGTTTTGATAATCCCCAGACCTATTACGTGGATCTGAGCCAGAAGCTGTGGGACATTAAGTACGGCTTGCTGAAGCGCAATGGCAACTAAGCGTACCCCCGCAGCAAACATGGCGCTGGGCGGCGTCCTGGGGGCGCTGGCAGTGGTCATTATGTGCCTGGGGACATTGATTCCTGTTGGAACCTACGCCTGTCCTATGTTGTGCGCTGTGGTGCTGCAGATGGTGCTGAAAACCTGCGGCAGCCGCATTGCCTGGGCCTGGTACGGCGCTGTGGCCCTTCTGGGATTGCTTCTGGCCCCGGACAAGGAAGCGGCGGCGGTATTCGTATTCCTGGGATATTATCCCATTGTGAAGCCGAAGCTGGACCGGAAAAAGCTTCCCTGGCTGTGGAAGGGGCTGCTGTTCAATGCTTCTGTCCTGGCGCTGTATTGGCTGCTGCTGCGGCTGTTTGGCATGGAACAGCTGGTGTCCGAATTTCGGGAACTGGGTGCCGCCATGACGGCTGTGCTGCTGATTTTGGGGAATGTAACGTTTTTCCTCCTGGATAAGCTGCTGGGGATGAAACCCCGGAAGCGAAGATAGAAGGAGGGGCTATGGAATCTGTCTGGCATTTATACATCCTTCGCTGTAAGGATGGCTCTCTCTATACCGGGATCACCACCGATGTGGAAAAGCGGTTGGAGATGCACCGCAGCGGCAAGGGGGCAAAATACACCCGGGGCCGGGCACCTCTGGAACTGGTCTACCGGGAGGAATGCGGCGATCATTCCGCGGCACTGAAGCGGGAGCTGGAGGTCAAGGCGCTGCCCAGGAAAGAAAAATGGATGCTGATCGGAAAATGACCTCCCTCGGGAGGTCATTTTGCCGCAACCTGTGCTTTGCAGAATTACAGCAAAACGCACATCCGGCTTTCTGGACAACTTATTTAGTAAGTGATATGATATAGAAAACAGAGAAAGGCGGAAAGCGCATGAAACTTGGACAGAATCTGCAATATTTGCGCAAGCTGCACGGAAATATGACACAGGAAAAATTGGCGGAACGGTTGGGGGTATCCCGGCAGACGGTATCAAAATGGGAAACAGGGGAAGTATGCCCGGAGCTGGATAAGCTGATCGAACTGAGCAAACTGTTTTCCTGTACCATCGACGCACTGCTGAAGGAGAAAATGGTGCCACAGGAAAAGCATTTTTCGGATGTATCCCTGGTAACGGTGCCTGCATTTACATTAGGCCGCTATGTGATCATCAGTCCCCGGCCGGAAGCGGATGTGCAGGCGTACCTGGATAACTGGGCAAAAATGAGCGGATTGTATGGACATACCCCCAAGCCCAGGCAGATCGGATGGGATTTTCCCTTTGTGTCCATGGAACAGCAGAATCGTTTTGGCCTTCGCGGTTACGTTGCCGGATGGATCCTTCCGGAAGGCTTCGAACCCCAATGTCCCGGGGTGGAGACATATAAACAGAAAGAAGCCCGGTATGCCAGGATCACCATTACAGATCCCTTTTATGCAGCCTTTGACCGGATCCCCAAAGCATATCAGCGGATCCTGACCTATCTGGGTGCGAACGGATTCAAGGAGAGCCACGGAACGGAGTTTCTCGGGTGTTTTGAGGAAGTTTATGAAAAGGATGGCATGACCTATATGGATGTATACATCCATGCGGACTGCGTGGGAAAGGGAAACCTTCATACGGATTTCAGCAGGGGGATGAAATAAGACAGAAAAAGCGCGGGCGAGTTGCCCGCGCTTTTATGTTAGAGTTCTTCACTTACTGCCAGCAGGAGGATGCCGATGATTACAATGGCAATAAAGATGTAGGTTTTCCAGGAAAGTTTTTCTTTCAGGAAAATACGGGAAAGCAGCAGGGAAACCACACAGACAGAGGAAAGAATGGGTGCGGCAATGGCATCTACTCCGCCCAGGGCATAAACATAAGTAAACTGGCCTGCGGTTTCAAA
>JAXJVC010000103.1:0-1691 GCA_036308745.1 Oscillospiraceae bacterium
GGGATGCAGCTTGACAGCATGCTCCAGGCGGGTCTCGTAGCGGGCGAACTGTGCGATTATGTGTGCCAATGGGAGGATTTCTGCAGCACCCTCCGGGGCAAAACCGTGGTTTACTTTGACGCTTTTGGCGGCACCTCCTATCCTGAGGACTGTCCCCCCAAGCAGCTTCTGCCCATGACCGCCAAGCAGCTTCCCGGCTACGGCGGCAATATGGATACCGCCGCCAGCGATCTGGCCCACTATCAGAAAATGGAATTTGGCTCCCTGGTCCTCTGCGGCACCCGCCGCCGGGCGGAGCTGCTGCAGCAGATGCTTCGGGAAAAGGGATTGTCTGCCTTCCTGTGCATCCCTCTGACTACCCTGCCCAAACCGGGCCAGATTTTACTTGCCGAAGGTACCCTGCCCTATGGCATGGAGTACCCCCTTAGTAAGCTTGCTATCCTCACCGAAGGTCAACTTCTGTCCCGAGGGGAACCGAAACGAAAAGCCGCGAAGAAAACCGGCTCCACCAACCGGCAAAAACTGAATTCCTTTACCGACCTGACCCCCGGCGATCTGGTGGTCCATGAAAACTATGGCATTGGCCGGTTCGTGGCCATGGAGCAGATCAAGGTAGATAACGCCGTCAAGGACTATATCAAGATCGCCTATCAGGGCAGCGATACCCTCTTCGTCCCCGCCACCCAGTTGGACATGGTCAGCAAGTACATCGGAGGCGGCGGCGAGGAATCCAACGTCAAGCTGAACAAGATTGGCTCCGATGCCTGGCAGAAAACCAAAGCCAAGGCACGGAAGGCCGCCAAGGACATGGCAGGCGAACTGATCCTGCTCTACGCCGCCCGGAAGCGGCAGCTTGGCTTCGCCTTCTCCCCCGATGCCCCCTGGCAGAAGGAATTTGAAGACAATTTCCCCTATCCCGAAACCGACGACCAGCTCCGGTGTATCGCGGATATCAAGCACGACATGGAATCCCCCACTCCCATGGACCGGCTCCTTTGCGGCGACGTGGGCTTCGGCAAAACCGAAGTTGCCCTCCGGGCGGTGATGAAGGCGGTCATGGACGGCAAGCAGGTGGCCATCCTGGTACCCACCACCGTTCTGGCCCAGCAGCATTACCAGACCGCAGTGGCCCGATTCCGGGGATTCCCGGTGAATATCGATGTTCTCAGCCGCTTCCGCACCCCTAAGATGCAGCAGCGCACCCTGCAGAACCTCCGTTCGGGCTCCGTGGACCTGATCATCGGCACCCATAAGCTGCTCCAGAAAAGCGTCCAGTTCAAGGATCTGGGCCTGCTGATCATCGACGAGGAACAGCGCTTCGGCGTCAGCCACAAGGAGCGGCTGAAGGAAATGTCCAAGGGTGTGGATGTGCTGACCCTGTCTGCCACCCCCATCCCCCGGACACTGAACATGGCCCTCTCCGGCATCCGGGATATGTCCACCATCGAAGAACCCCCTGCAGACCGGTACCCCGTCCAGACCTTTGTCATGGAACATAACAACGCCATCATCGATGACGCCATCCGCCGGGAGGTGGAGCGGGGCGGTCAGGTCTATTACTTGCACAACCGCACCGAGACCATCGACCAGTGCGCTTCCGCACTGAAAAAGCGGATCCCCGGCCTTTCTGTTGCCGTGGCCCACGGCCAGATGGGCGAAGAAGCCCTGGGCGACGTGATGCAGGCCATGAC
>JAXJVC010000104.1:0-3911 GCA_036308745.1 Oscillospiraceae bacterium
ACCATATCCAGGGCAGCCTGGACAATTTCCTCCCGGGTGAATTTACATTTCGGCGGCATTTTGCTCCTCCTTATAAGAAACATTCGTTTTGCAACATATGTTTCCAATTATACAGAGTGCATTCTATTTGTCAAGTCCATAAAACTAAAAACACGCAGGATAATTCCTACGTGTCAGCGTGATAACATCAGCAAATTGTTTTTTATCATCGAAACGTTGAGGGAGGGTTAAAAACCCTCCCCTACGTTTATCTGTTTCGTTCCAGCACCAGCTCCACAGCCGCCTCCACAGTCTGCCGCCGGACGGCTTCCCGGTCTCCCGAAAAGTGAAACTCCCTGGACAGCATGGTATTCGTATCGCTGTAACCGATAAACACCGTCCCTACAGGATTCCCGAAATCATCTCCGCCGGGACCTGCCAGGCCGGTAACGGACACCGCGATGTCCGCCTGCAGGACCCGCCGGGCACCTTCCGCCATGGCCCGGGCCACAGGTGCGGATACCGCTCCCCTGCTTTCCAGCAGCCCACCGTCTACGCCAAGGATGTTTTCTTTCACCCAGTTGGTATAGCTGATGATGCCGCCCTTATAAATTTCACTGCTGCCGGGAATGGCAGTCAGAGCTGCCCCGATGCCGCCACCGGTGCAGCTTTCCGCCGTCACCAGAGTCTTTCCCTTCAGCGTTTCCAGCAGCTCACAGCAGCGCGTCATCATGGTAGTTTACCTTGATCTTCTCCACATTCTCCAGAGCCCGGGTGATCAACGCCTCCCGGTCCAGCTCTTTTTCCGCATTCAGCAGCTGGCCAAGCGTGGGCTTGGTCTTGGGATGCTTAGGCGTAAAGACAGTGCAGCAATCCTCATAAGGCAGGATGGAGGTATCCAGCGTACCGATCTTTCGGGCAATGGTAACGATCTCCTCCTTGTCCATACCCACCAGAGGCATGAAAATGGGCATATCCACTACCGCACCGGTAACAGCCATGGCCTCCATAGTCTGGGATGCCACCTGACCCAGATTCTCGCCGGTGATCAGAGCGCCGCAGCCGTCGTGCCGGGCGATCCGCTGAGAGATCTCCATCATAAACCGGCGCATGATCAGGGTAAAGAATTCCTCGGGGCAGTTGTCCCGGATGGCCTCCTGAATCTCGGTGAAGGAGACCACATTCACGGTCATCTTGCCGGAGTACCGGGTCACCAGCCGTGCCAGCTCCACCACCTTGTCCTTGGCCAACTGGGAGGTATAGGGATAGGAGAAGAAGTGAACGGCTTCGATCTCCACGCCCCGCTTGGCGATCATGTAGGCCGCCACAGGGGAATCGATGCCGCCAGACAGCAGGATCATCGCCCGGCCGCCCACGCCGGTGGGCAGACCGCCGGCACCGGGTTCCGCAGGACCATGGACATAAGCCGCCAGATCCCGGACCTCCACATAAACCGTATAGTCAGGATGATGGACATCCACCGCAACGGAAGGATGGGCCTCTGCCAGCCGTCCTCCGATCTCCTGGGAAAGCTGGATGGAGGTCAGGGGGAAGCGCTTGTCGGAGCGCTTACTTTCCACCTTAAAGGACTTGGCGCAGTCCAGATCGTCACCCAGATAGTTTTCGATGGCCTCAAAAATGCTGTCCAGGTCCTTGGAACAGGGACGGCAGCGGCAAAGGCTGACCACACCGAAGATAGACCGACAGGCCTCCCAAGCCCCATCCACATCGGCGCTTTCATCCAGCGGCTCCACATAAACCGTGGACTGCATGATATACACATCAAAATTGCCGTACTGCTTCATACGGCGGCGGACGTTCTGACGCAGCCGGGCCTCAAACTGACGCTTGTTGGCGCCCTTCAGAACGATCTCGCCCAATTTCAGCAAAAAGATTTCTTTCATTTCATTACCTCGTTATTGTAATTAGGAATTAGGAGTTAGAAGTGAGAAGTGAGAGGGAAACGGATCATTCCTAATTCATAATTTCTCATTCCTAACTGATTTACCGGTTTCCCAAGTTCACCGCCCGGTACTGGATAGCCTCGGCAATATGCTGGGGCTGGATCTCCACGCTGCCGTCCAGGTCGGCAACGGTCCGGGCTACCTTTAGTATACGGTCATAACTCCTCGCCGTCAAGCCCATTGCGTCAAAAGCATTCTTCATAAGCCCCGCGCTTTCTTCGCTTAGGTCACAATACCGGCGCATCTCCTCCGGTCCCATCCGGGCATTGCACATTCCCCCGGAGCCGAATCGCTGATTCTGGATAGCCCGGGCGGCGTTGACCCGCTCTTTGACCAAGGCCGAAGGCTCCGCCTCTGCCCGGGACCGCAGATCCTCAAAATGCACAGCCGGAACCTCCACCACAATATCAATTCTATCCAGCATAGGACCAGAAATCCTGCTTCGGTAGTTTTCTACCGCGAAGTCCGAACACCGGCATCGTCCGGAGGGGTCGCCGTACCAGCCGCATTTGCATGGATTCATGGCGCACACCAGCATAAATTCCGCAGGATACGTCACCGCCCCGGAGACCCTGGAAATGGTCACCTGGCCGTCCTCCAACGGCTGACGCATCATATCCAGGGTATCTTTCCGAAATTCCGGCATTTCATCCAGAAACAGCACACCCTTGTGGGCCATGGAGATCTCACCGGGCCTGGGATTGGTACCGCCTCCCGCCAGGCCCGCGTTGGAGATGGTATGATGGGGCGACCGGAAGGGCCGCCGGGTCACCAGGGGATGCTTCGCCGTCAGCAGACCCATTACAGAATAGACCTGGCTGACCTCCAGGGATTCCTCCCAAGTCATATCCGGAAGAATGGAGGGAAGCCGCTTGGAAAGCATACTTTTACCCGAGCCGGGAGGGCCGATAAGCAGCACATTGTGACTGCCCGCCGCAGCCACCTCCAGCGCCCGCTTCACATTCTCCTGGCCCAGCACATCCTTAAAATCCAGACCCGCCCTGTCTTCGCGAGAAGGTACCCACAAAGGCTCCTCCTGTAAAACTGTCTCGCCGTTCAGCCCCGCCGCCAGCTCCCGCACCGTCCGTACCGGGATCACCGCCGGCCCCCGGGCCAGAGTGGCTTCCGCAGCATTTTCCGCAGGCACGAACAATGCCTTGATCCCCTCCCGCTTGGCGGCCAGGGCCATGGGCAGCACACCGGAAATGGGACGGATCTGCCCATCAAGACTCACTTCTCCCAGAAAAGCACTGTCCTGCCGGGGACGGCGGACGCTTCCCGCCGCCGCAAGGATGCTGAGCAATATGGGCAGGTCATAGTGGGTCCCTGACTTCTTCAGATTGGCAGGGGCCAGGTTCACAGTGATGCGGCTCACAGGGAAACTGAGACCGCTGGATTTGGCCGCAGCCCGCACACGTTCCCGGGCCTCCTTCACCGCCGCGTCAGGCAGTCCTACAATATCAAAGCCCGGTAGGCCGCTGGAAATATAACACTCCGCCGTGACTGCGCTTCCCCGAATACCGGAAATTCCCAACGTTCGAACACTGCAGATCATAATATCCACTCCCAAAGGCGCTCTTGGCGCAATTAATCTACCCTATTTTACCGCAGACCTCCAAAAAAGACAATCTCTTTTCGGTTGATTTCATTCCATTCCCTGTTTCTGCAAGCTATACAGTTTTTCTCCAGCCTTCTTGTGAAAAAGCATGAATTTTTCACAAACACCCCTTTTATTGACTTTACAAACAGGCAAGAAAGTGGTATGATATACGCGACAAAAATTGAATACTTTAGGAGGTATTTCGTTTTGGCAAGAAAATTCAAAACTATGGACGGTAACACTGCTGCCGCCCACGTCAGCTACGCTTTTACTGAGGTCGCTGGCATCTATCCCATCACCCCTTCCAGCCCCATGGCTGACAACGTGGACCAGTGGTCCGCTGCCGGCCGCAAGAACATCTTTGGCGA
>JAXJVC010000105.1:0-5009 GCA_036308745.1 Oscillospiraceae bacterium
GAAATGATCCGGGCCCAGCTTGTGGGTTACCCCCCCAGTATTTTCCTGCTGGCAAGCCTGGAGCGGCTGCTGACCATGGCTGCCCACGCCGCCATGTCCATGATCGTCTGCTATTCCCTCCACGCCGGCCATATCTGGAAGGGCCTGCTTCTGTGCCTGGGGCTCCATACTCTGCTGGACTGCACCACCGTATTCGGACTTCTGTTCAACCAAGGCAAGCTCTCCCAGGGCGTTGCCTACGGCATCAGTTACCTGCTCCTGGGCGTTGCCGCCGCTTTGTCCATTGTGGTTCTGAAGGGTATCCGCCGCCGCTGGCCCGATCCCACTGAGGAAGCTGTCAGATGAAACAAAACAAAAAGCTGCTGATCATCACCTCCCTGGTGGCTCTCCTGCCCATTCTGGCGGGACTGCTGCTGTGGGATACGCTCCCGGATGCCATCGTCACCCACTGGAACTTTTCCGGGGAGCCTGACGGCTGGATGGGAAAAACCGGGGCCGTGGTCCTGCTCCCTCTGGCACTTCTGGCCACTCACTGGTTCCTGCTGTTCTTCTCCCTGTGGGATCCCAAAAACCAGAATCAGAGCCATAAGGTCATCCACATCGTGTTTTGGGTCATCCCCATCCTCTCCAACCTCCTCTGCGCTCTGATGCTGGGCAATGCCCTGGGGCTGGTGTTTTCCATCCCCCGCATCCTTGCGCTGGTCCAGGGACTGGTGTTCTGCGTTGCGGGCAACTATATGCCCAAATGCCGGATGAACAGCTCCATCGGCATCAAGACCCCCTGGACATTCAGCAGCGAGGCCAACTGGAAAGCCACCCACCGCTTCGCGGGAAAGCTGTGGCTTCCCGGCGGCATGCTGGTACTGCTCAGCTCCTTGCTTCCCACCAACTGGTGCGTGACCATTCTCTTTGCCACCCTGTCAGTGCTGACCCTGGTCCCCACCGCCTACTCCTATTGCTTCTACCGGAAGGAAAAGGAACAGGATCCTGATCATCCATAGCCGTAGGGCGGGGGCACGACCCCGCCAAAGCGCCGATTTTATTGACCTGGTAACTGTAGGGCGGCTTACCCTCAAGCCGCCCTACAGGCAGATGCAGCGATTTCCCAAGCCACACGTGTACGCGTGTGGTTTTCTTTTTGCAGCACACACAGTCTTGCCGGTTTTTCCCGGCAAAGTCGCAAAAATCCCTTGACTGGCGGGAATAATTCCTCTATAATAGATGGGACTATGGAAACTAATAGCTAAGAAAGGATTTTTTACTATGGCTAAGGAATATAAAATCACAAGCCTCCGGCTCTCTGACCTGGAGAAGGAACTGAACTACCTGAAGACCACCCGGGAACGCGAGATCGCTGCCATGATCGCGGAAGCCCGCTCCTACGGCGACCTTTCCGAAAACTCCGAGTACGATGCCGCCAAGAACGAGCAGGCTAAGCTCTACGGCCGTATTGCCGAGATCGAGGACATCCTGTCCCACGCCGTCATCATCGAGGACGAGAATGAAGCCTCCGGTCGTGTGGGCCTGGGCTGCACTGTGGTTGTCGAGGACGCCAACGGCAAGCAGACTTCCTACCGCATCACCGGCTCCCAGGAAGCCAACCCCATGGAATATAAGCTCTCCGATGACTCTCCCTTCGGCCGCGCCATCGTCGGCAAGGCTGCCGGCGAGACCTTCACCGTCAACGCACCTGCCGGCTCCTTCTCCATGAAGGTCGTCAGCGTCACTCGTGAGGGCTAAGTCTATGGCAAAGTTTGTACCTCAGGCTGAACTGCCTGTATCCGAGCAGGCCCAGATCCGCCGGGATAAGCTGGCGGCCCTCCAGGCCGAAGGCCGGGACCCCTTCGTCCAGACCAAGTTTGATTTCAACGCTGATTCCGCCGCCATCAAGGAAGATTACGAGGGCTTCGAGGGCAAGATCGTCCGGGTTGCCGGCCGCCTGATGAGCAAGCGCGGCCAGGGCAAGGTCATGTTCTGCGACCTGCAGGACTGCTCCGGCCGGATCCAGCTCTTCGTCAAGATCGACGAGATGGGCGAGGAAGAATACAACCGTTTCAAGAAGAACGACATCGGCGACATCGTGGGTGCTGAGGGCGAGGTCTTCAAGACCAAAACCGGCGAGATCTCCATCCGCACCACCAGCATCATCCTGCTGAGCAAGTCCCTGCTGCCCCTGCCCGAAAAATACCACGGCCTCACCGATAAGGAGATCCGCTTCCGTCAGCGTTATGTGGACCTGATGGTGAACCCCGAGGTAAAGCAGAACTTCATCATCCGTTCCAAGTTCATCAAGTTCATGCGTTCCTACCTGGACAACATGGGCTACATCGAAGTGGAGACCCCCGTGCTGAACACCATCGCCGGCGGTGCCTCCGCCCGTCCCTTCATCACCCACCACAACACCCTGGACATCGATATGTATATGCGCATCGCCACCGAGCTGCCTCTGAAGCGGCTCATCATCGGCGGCATGGACCGGGTGTACGAGATTGGCCGTATCTTCCGTAACGAGGGCATGGACCCCAAGCATAACCCCGAGTTCACCTCCGTGGAGCTGTACCAGGCTTACGCCGACTTCCATGACATGATGGACATCTGCGAGGGCATCATCTCCGGTGCCGCCAAGGAGATTCTGGGCACCTACGAGGTAGAATGGATGGGCGAGAAGGTCAACCTGGCCCCCGGCTGGCGCCGGATGACCATGGTGGAAGCCGTCCGAGAGTATGTGGGAATCGACTTTGACGCTATCTCCGACGATGCCGAGGCCGTGGCCGCTGCCAAGGCCAAGGGTGTGGAGCTGGCTGACGCCGCCGAAAAGACCTGGGGCAACGCCCTGTACGCCTGCTTCGACCAGAAGGTGGAGGAGCATCTGATCCAGCCCACCTTCATCACCATGTATCCTGTGGAGGTCTCTCCCCTGACCAAGCGCAGCCCCAAGGACCCCCGGCTCACCGAGCGGTTCGAAGCCTTCATCTGCCACAGCGAGATGGGCAACGCCTACTCCGAGTTGAATGACCCCATCGACCAGCGCGAGCGCTTCATGAAGCAGGTGGAGCAGCGGGAACGTGGCGACGACGAGGCCGAAATGCTGGACGAGGATTTCCTCAACGCCATGGAATACGGTATGCCCCCCACGGGCGGCATGGGCATCGGCATCGACCGCTGCGTCATGCTTCTCACCGGCGCCGACTCCATCCGGGAAGTCATCCTGTTCCCCACCATGAAGCCCCAGGACTGAGCTGAATCTAAAAAAGCTTAGAGCCGCAATAGGTTTTTGATTCATAGGGATCCAAAATCTTACGCACTTAAGCCAACCTTACGCCAATGAATGCAAGTAATAAAGCAGGCAATGTAAGGGCGGTGTTCAACAAATAATTAAGCCGTCTGATTTCCACAAGAAGTCAGACGGCTTTTTTATAAATCATAATACGAGCGGCAATCCAGAGCCTACAGGACGCCTCATGGTCCGGATTGTTTTTCTTGGCGCAGAGATGCAGTTCCGCAAACAAATCTTTGCACAAAAAACTGTAATGAAGAATAATCTTTGAATTCACATCTGTTTTTTGCTATAATATATTCATCTTTTGCAATTGATCGCAAAGAATATGCGCCGGAGGATAAAAATGCCTGACTTTAAGAACAGATTTCATAGAATCAAACATTCACAATTGCAGGTAACAGGTATTGTATTACTATTTTTCCTTGCTGTGTTACTGTTGTGGTTCAATAATGCCAACAGCACGCAGGCAATTAGTGCTATGGTTGCGCAAGTGCGTTTTTATGGAGAATATCGCATTGGCGATGGACAGTGGCAGGAAATTACGGAAGGCCAGCATATCCCTGCCACAAAAGGCGATGTAACGCTGAGAGGCAATTTCCACATGCTGACACCCGATGGGCAGTATGTTGGTGTTTATAGAGGAGAATTGCCCATTGCATTTTATAGCAATCACATCTGCTTGACTATTTATGAAGACGAAAATGAGCCTTACGTAATGGATATAGAAAATCCTTTGTATGGAAGTTCTTCTTGTTGTGAGTATTGGACTGGTTATATATTATCAAGCGAAAGTGAGGAGCCAATCGAAATCCTGATTCACAATCCCCACCACTTTGGAAATGAAAACGCAATCGACAAAATGCTGTCCAATCTGGTACTTTGGTCGGGCATTGATTTTGAAAGAGATGTACTGGATAGCGGTCAAATCCAACGAAATACCGGACTTCTCTTCATGATCGTCTCCTTTGTCCTGTTGGGTTCTGCTTTGTTCTCAGCATTGCTCCATGTTCCCAACACCAAGATTATCTGGCTACTCGGCGCAGCGATTCTGTCTGCCGGTATTTATTTGGCATACAGTGCTCCCGGCGTATCTTTCTGGAGCGAATTCAGAGCTGTGAATACGAGCGTTCTCGGTTTTTCCATGATGTTCTATATGTTGTTCGTATCTGGAATCATCACCTGTTTCCTGAAAAAAACAAAACGAATCGGTTACATTGCGACCATTGCCTCGGGGGTTTTTAGCGGCATATACATCGTTCTGCCTGTGTTGACGGATGTCCATTTCTATGATACCTGGCTGCCATGGGTAATCACACAGAGCATGACCAATGTTGTTTTGCTTGGTTGTCTGATAAAAGAATACATAACGTCGGGCAATAAAGAACGCTGGGGCCACACGGGAATGGCATTGCTGGTGCTTGCGTTTGAGGCAGATGTTATTGCAACTGCTGTAGGTTTTTGGGAAGGCGGAGCTATCTCCAAATATGTATTTTTTGTTTTGTTTATTGCAGCTTTGTTTGTAGTATTGCGTATGATCCCCGGAAACATTAATGCCGCAGCAAAAGCAAAGGAACTGGAACTGCAAAGAAGCCGGATCGAAGCCGAAAAAAATATCGTGGAAGCGAAACTGAAGGAGAGCCGGATTTCTATAATGCTTTCGCAGATCCAGCCGCATTTTATATACAACACCCTTGGCACCATAGAACGTATGTGCCTGAAAGATCCACAA
>JAXJVC010000106.1:0-5995 GCA_036308745.1 Oscillospiraceae bacterium
GAACACATCCTTACAGAGCTTCCAAAGCTCGCCGATGAAAAAGGGAATATAGACACATCAAAGTTGGATCATCTCCTTCCATGGTCAGATGAGCTTCCGGCACAGTGTCACAAACCGCTATTGATTTACAATGAAAACTGACCCAGGTTTAACGGTGAAAACTGACCCACCCCCGGTGGGGAGATCAACCGATCAGATCTCAATCCTGGATAAAAACCTTGAAAATTTAACACTGAAAATTGACCCACCCAATCAAGCAAAGTAAACTCCTCTCCGTGTGTAGTTTTTACACGGAGAGGAGGTGAAAGAGGTGTATGAATTGCAGGATTGGGCAGCTGTACAGAGAGTCTATAAACAGACAGGTTCAAAGCGCCGAACAGCCGAAATACTTGGCATGGCGAGAAATACCGTCAAGAGACTTCTCAAGATGACTGAAGCACCGGCATACCATCGGAATCCCGGGGTAACCCTGATCGATCCTTTCAGGCAGCAGATCATTGAATGGCGCTGCGCCCCGTTTGACTTCAACGGGACCAGGATCTTTAAGGAACTGCAGAAGATCGGATACGAGGGAAGCATCGGTCCATTATACAGGTTTCTCAGAAGGGTAGATGAAGATATAGGAATGATCAGTTCCGATGCGACTGAACGGATCGAAACACCCCCCGGAGACCAGGCACAGTTTGACTGGTCGGAATACCTTATGGTGATCGGAGGTAGGACAAGGAAAGTTTACTGTTTTTCCATGATCCTGGCCGCATCCCGGAAAAAGGCCATCCTCTTCTCACTCAGGGAAGACGCCGCAGCCATTTATGACGCGATCCAGGAACTGTTTGAGGAACTCGGGGGAGTTACGCTGGAGCTCCTGATCGACAACCCGAAGGCGCTGGTGATCGATAACGACCCCAAAACCGAGGAGGAGATCAGGTACAACCCGTACGCGCTGCTCCTTGCGAAGCATCTGGGGACGGAGCTGAACGCGTGCCCTTACTACTGGCCCCGGAAGAAGGGAAAGATCGAGCGCCCTTTTTCTTATATCTGCGAACAGTTTGTTAAAGGAAACACGTTTGCGACGATGGATGAGCTGAACAGGCGCGGGAAGGAATTCATTGACGAGTGGAACAGCCAGGTCCATACCACGACGGGCCGCATTCCGAACGAACACTACCTGCTCGAGGAGAAACAGACACTCCAGGAGCTCCCGAAGAAGCGTTTCCGGCACAAGGAACCCCAGAAACGGAAGGTCAGCCCGGACAGCTTTGTCAGCATTGACGGCAGCAAATACAGCGTCCCGGTAAAATATGTCGGGAAAAGGCTTGACTACCGCCTTGCTTACGGATTCCGCATCGAACTGTACGATAAGGACGGGGACCTGGTCCTGTCGACGGAAAAGTCAGATGAGAAAGGGGCCGTCCGCAAAGTAGACGAACACTATGCCGCCATAGCGGTGCCTGTCAGCACATCCATCCCGCAGATCCGGAGGGATTTCAGCGCCCTGTTCCCGCACGGGCAGCAGTACCTGGACGCGGCGGACAAAAAGTTTGACCAGCCGACGCACCACGCGAGGAAGATCATGCTGCTGCGTGACCTTTACGATGACGTGACCCTTGACCTGTTCATCGCCTACAGCATCGAACAGGACCGGATGGACATAACGTCGTTCAAAGCCATCCTGCGGGAATACAATGCCGGCATCCTCACGCCTGACCGGATAAAAACCGCAGGAAAAGGGATGAACGGGCCGGTACCAGGCGCCGCAGAAGTACAGGGATACCGTGATGACGAGCCTGGCCTGACCAGGGACTGCAGCTACTATGAGGAAAACGCGATGAAGGGGGCGGCAGTATGAAAAAAAAGCCATATGCGGACGACGCGGAATATATCGAAGCCATGATGAAGCGTTTCAAGCTGGTAGACATGCGCCTGCAGTACCGGGACATCATCCTTGAGGCTGAGGCTTCTTCCATGGGATACAAGGGGTTCCTGAAGCGGCTGCTGGAGGTCGAGGAGGAAGGCAAGACGTGCCGGAGGACGGAGCTCCTGAAAAAGGCCGCCGGGTTTGAATCCGTAAAGCGCCTGGAAGACATCGACTACAGCTTCAACCCCACCCTGGACAGGGACAGGATCACGGACCTGGGGAACCTGCGGTTCATCGAAGCAGGAGAAAACGTCCTTATCATCGGGCCCCCAGGCGTCGGCAAGAGCATGATCGCCACCGGCATAGGGATAAAAGCGGTGGAAGCAGGATATAAAGTGATGTTCGTGAACGCGAAGGACCTGGTGGACCGCCTTCATGACAGCATGCTCGCAGGGACGCTGAAGGAAACGCTGGAGGGACTGGGGAAGATCCCCCTCCTGATCGTGGACGAGCTGTCCTACGTAAAAATGGACAAAGAAAGAGAGAGCCTTTTCTTCCAGGTTATCCGCCAGCGGTATGAAAAGAACTCCCTCATTGTAACGACCAACCTGCCCATGGGCAGATGGGACGAGCTGTTTACCGGCAGGCTTGCGGCCACGGCGATCCTCGACCGCCTGGTGCACCACTGCCATACCATGAGTATAACGGGCGACAGCTACCGTGTCAAAGGGCCAAAGAACAGTGTTAGATCGAGAGGTGGAAATGAAAACTGCAAAAATACACAGGAACAAAAGAAAGAAGTCTGACATACACAGCCTGTACCCGGAGGATCACCGCTTTGACTGGCAGGCTTATGAGGCCGATCCTGAAAACTATGTCTTCACGAAGGAAGACATTGCGTACGGAAACACCATGGAGCTTGAACGGTATGAGCTGGAGACGCCGATGACGCCTTATGAGAAGCGCGCCCTGCGCAGGTGGGTGGCATCCGGCCACAGCGTCATGGAGCCCCCGCCGTCAAGGTACCCGTGCGTGCACTGCAAGACCCCGCCGCCGGGCTTCCTCGAGGTCTACAGGACGGACAGGGAACTTGATGCCGCCACAAAGGGGATGTCAAAAGGAGAAAAAACACGGTATCTCCAGGAATACGCTGGCTTTTCCGTTGAACCGGACGAAGAACGCTGCAGCCGCGGGGAAAACGCAAGGCTGCATATAGAAACACCTGACAAGGCGAAGGAGACCATACGGAAACTGAAGAGGGAACTCTGCTACACGTGGATGTTCCTTATGGAGGAAGGCCTTTTCCAGGAAGCTGAAGAGTTTGTTAAAAGCCGCATGGATGAGCCGACACCATTTGAAGACGAATGGTAAGCCCGGGAGGTGTACAGATGGGAAAAACGGTCATTAAAGAAGACATGTTCCCCGAGATCATCAGCCATTATAACACGGGCGGGCGGAAAGCCGCGTATGCGCTGCTCCGGGAACGATATGGGATCCTGCATCCGGCCGGCGTGGTCAGGAGGATAAAGAAGGACGGAAGATATGGTTATGACGAGGTAAAGGACAGATTTGAAGACTATCCGGCATGCGGGGAAAGTGGTGAGGGCCTTTTCCTTGGTATTGAAGAGCTCTGCGCCCTTTCACCGGCAGCGCCCGCACCGGGCCCTGCTGCAGGGAAACACGCGGGCCTGGAAAAACTGGTACAGGAGCTCCTCGGGGACAGGCTGCTCCTGCTCAGCAGGTACATTACCCTTGATTCCTCCACGCGGACAATGATGGTTGACCAGTCCTCGCTCCTTGCGGACGGGTATACCGTGGAACTGCTCTGACTGACGGCATATGGCTGGGAGCAGGACACGAGCAGGCCGCATCCTTTTTTCTTCCAGCCCCGTTCTTTTTGGAGGATGGATGATGGATACCCACATAGACATAGTAACAAAAGAAGAGATAAGGGCGGCACGGGTAACAGGGCTTTACGAGTACCTGGAGGCATGCCACCATGATGATTTCAAGAATGTAGGCACAACAATGCTCTGCATGAAAAGCAGGGACAGTATTTACATTAAGAAGGGAGTACCGGGCTTCACTGATTTTTCTGACGGGAGCCATGGAAATTCCATCGACTTTCTGAAGGACCATCTCGGCTATTCGTTTAAGGAAGCGGTGGCCGCACTGGTTTCCAGCCGGGCTCCTGTCAACATCCCACGGATCCGTGCCACACCCGGAACAAGCCGGATCGGAGCCACGCGGCGGACCATCGTCCTGCCCAAGCCGGAGGACAAGCCTTACCGGAGAATGTACGCATACCTCCAGTCGCGCGGCATTCCGGTCCATCTGATCAGGCACATGGAATCCAACAGGCTGGCATACCAGGAAAGTCTGCATGGAAATATCGTCTTTGTCAGCCCCGAAAGAGACTATTGCGAGATCCGGGGAACCCTTACTTATGCAGACCGCCCATTCCACGGCTGTATGAAGACACAGCCGGACCGGTTCTGGTATCTCACAAACTGCAGGCTGCCACAAAAACCGGTAACGGCATATATATGTGAAGCCGCTATCGACGCGGCAAGCCTCCTGGTGCTTCACAGATACGCCGGGATCACCGAACCGGCAGCCTATATAAGCATAGGAGGAGCGGCAAACCAGCAGACGATCCGCCGTATCAAAACGAAGATCCGGACCGTTCTTGCAGTGAACAACGATGAAGCCGGACAAAAATGCAGGGACAGGAACCCTGAGCTGGATGTTATCGTTCCGGTCTGTAAAGACTGGAATGATGACCTTCAGCAGAGAACTTCCCTGAAAGAAAACGTCGATTTCCAGTAAAAATCATTTAGCAGATGTAAACAGGTGGGTCAATTTTCAATGTAAAAAACAGGATTGACAACGAAAAATGACCCACCCTGTAATCCCTTACGGGGGAATTAGGGTGGGTCAAAATTCAGTGTAAAAGTGGGTCAATTTTCCTTGACAATCAACACCGCTCTTCAAAAGTTTGAAGGGGAGTACCCCGGACAGTTCTGCAAACACAGGACGAATGAGCGCTTGCTCATATGAACAATAGTTACACAAATAATAGACCTCCGGTGCCAGATTTGGTGCCGGAGGTCATTATCACGGAGAAATTTATCACGGAGAAATAAGGTTCAAATTGCATTTTAAAATCACTTCTTGACCTTCACTGCTTTCACTACACTCCACGCCGAGTAATGATTCTTCCCACTCACGGTCTTATAGCTCCTCACTCTCACATAATACATCTTTCCCTTGGTCAGGCTTCCGATCGTTTTGCTCACGGTTTTATTACTTTTAATCGTGGCAGCCTTGTTTCCGCTCGAGAAGCTCTTGTTCAGGCAGTACTGCACTTGATAGCCGGTTGCCTTTGTGTTCCTGCCCCATTTGACAGTCATTCTTCCTGCTGCTGAGTTCGTCGCGGAAGAGATGGCCGGGCGGGCAACACGATAAGCCACGACAGACTTCGACAGTGTACTGGCTCCGGTGGCTGCTGTCGCGATAACCTTGTAGGTATATTTCGCACCATTGGTGCTGGCTTTCGTATCCGTATAGGTCACTGTACTTCCACTGGTAATAGTCTTGTATAGGGAAGTCCCTCGATAAACCTTATATCCTTTTGCTCCGGCGACCTTCTTCCAATTCAGCCTGATCCCGGCCGCCAGGTTGGATGCAGTCAGTAATGTAGTTGCCGCAGGGACCACGTTGATGGTGACGGTCTTGGATGCGGACTTAAAATTATCGGTTGCTGCAGAGGTTGCGGTTATCTTGACCGTTCCCACCTTCTTCGCGGTGACCTTGCCGGTGGATTTAGCCACGGTGGCGATTGTAGTATTCGAGGACTTGTAGGTTACAGATCCTTTATTGCCGGTCGTGGAAACAGTAGTAGTTCTGCCCACAGCGATGGAGGAAGCTGCGGCTTTGGCTTTTATGGTCTGATCTGCTTTTTTAATTGTAAATGTTGTTGTAATGGAGCCTTTGAAATTTCCTGTGCCTGTGATCGTCACTGTAGCAGTTCCGGCATAAGTGTTGTTTTTATATTTAACTATGTAGTCAGTACCGGAATTCAGTGTCTTACCTTTAAGTGTTACAACAGGTGTCTGTTTAATAGCTCTGCCGGTA
>JAXJVC010000107.1:0-5183 GCA_036308745.1 Oscillospiraceae bacterium
ATCATGGACCGCTGCGAGAGTTATAACGGCTGCTCCGGCCCTCTGGGCAGTGAGGTTCCTGCGGCACTCTACCGCGCCAAAGTCATGATCGAGACCGTCAATTACATCTACGGACTCGCGGGACGCGACTTCACCGTCGAAGGCGTCAGACAAGTCTTCGAAGAACTCCGCGACGTGGCAGAGGGCAGGCGGGAGGCCCCCAACCACAAATACATCGGCCTCCGCAGCAAATAAAGCACTTGAAGAGAACGGCGAAAACGTTACTTTCGCACGTTACTGTCCACGACCCCCGACAGGGCGTGAACAGTAACGTGAAAACCTCTGAAAGAATCTGCAAAAAGAATCTGCAAAAAGAATCCGTAAAAAGAATCTGTAAAAAGAATCGAGTCTTCTGTAGCTTGGGTGGGTGACTCTACCCCACTAATTACTAATAACAATTGAAAAGCCATTGGCATTCCGCTATTGTGGTTGTTTGCGAAGACAATACACGATAGGAGGGAAACACCAATGGCCTCGCCCCTTAGTATACTGAAAACTGTCCTCAATCTCAACCATAATCGTATGCATGTCACCAACTGTGAAACTGCAACAGTCACAGTCCATCGATTTTGTGAGACTTTTGAGCAAACCCGGATCTACGTTCATGCCAGGCCTTATGAACGAGTTCAGAAACTCTGCCCGGTCTGTGAAAAGAAATGCCCGGGATACGATACAAAATACAGTACAGAATCCTCCTGGCGCGCCCCGAATCTCAATGGCGTTCCTGTTTATATCTGCTACCAGCCTAAACGGGTTAAATGTCCCGAACACGGCGTACGGACGGAATATATTCCTTGGGCGGATGGCGGGAGCCGTTTTACCGCGGACTTCAGCAATGAGATCGCCTGGATGGTCTGCCGGATGTCCAGAACGGCTGTCGCCCTGTTCGAAGACATTGACTGGCGGACAGTTGGAAACTGTGTCAAAGCTGCCCATGACCGGATAGAACCCGATATAACTGCAAGGATGCACGGTCTCCGCCGCATATGCGTAGATGAGACAAGTTACCGAAAAGGGTTCGCCTACATCACTGTTGTATATGACATGGACCGTAACCGGGTAGTATGGGTCCATGAAGGCAACGGCCTGGAGACCTTCCGCCTCTTCTGCGAGGCTCTTTCCCTGGAGGAGAGGGAGAAGATCGAGATCGTTGCCGGGGATGGTGCCCGGTGGATCGATGTCTGCACAAAGGCTTACTTTCCCAACGCGACCCGCTGCATCGACTTCTTCCATGTGGTCGAGTGGGCCAATGAGAAGCTTGATAAAGTACGCACTGCCACTGCCGCCAAAGCATCCCGCGAGTATGACCGCCGGAAACAGGAGTTCCGGAAAGCGGAAGCCGAAGCTGCAGAGACTGCAGAAGCCGCCAGACAGAAACGTATGGCAGCGGAAGCAGAACTGGCAGCGATGCCAAAACGGGGGCGTCCCAGCAAGCGCAAACAGGAACTGCTTGATTTTCTCGCTTCTCTTACAGAAACGGCAACACTTGATCAGCAGCGCATAGCTGCGCAGGCGGAACTGGAAGCGATGCCGAAGCACGGTCGTCCGAGCAGACGAAAACAGGAGCTTCTCGCTTTTCTGGAAGGACGCCTTGAGTTCCTGCCGCCCAGGATATCTCCTTCCAAAAAGAATGGCCGTCCCCGGAAGGAACAGTTTACTTCAGAACATCAGGAGATCCTGGATCAATTGCAGAACAGGGCCAAGGCCATAAAAGGGTCTAAACACGCCCTCGGGCACAACCCGGAAAACTGTTCCGAATATCAGGCCGACAAGATCAAACTCATTGAGAATGATTATCCTGATCTATATAGAGCATACCAGCTCAAGGAGGCCCTGCGGCTGATCCTTCACATGAAGGACGAAAAGCAGGCAGCCATAGAACTGGAGCAATGGATCACAGATGCCTCCGGATCCGGTCTTGGGCCGATGGTGGAGCTTTCCGAAAAGATCGGCCGGCATAAGGCAAACATCCTGAACTCTGTCCGGTGTCAGGCAAACAGCGCCAAAAGTGAAGCGGTTAATACCACGATCAAGGTTCTTATCAAGATGGCACGGGGGTTCCGCAACATCGGGAACATGATCGCCCTGATCTACCTCAAGTGTTCAGACCTTGTAATACCACTTCACAACAGGCCTCAGATGTCATCTGAGAAGGCTGCGGCGGCCCGAAAAACTGCCAATGAACTGCGTAAACGCAGGCTGTCAGGTCCAGTACCCGCATAACCCTGACGATTCCGGACGCCTCAGATCTGTTCTTAGATTTGGAGCCCGAGGTCACAGAAACAGCCGCCGAAGGTTTACCCTTGCGGGGTTCTCAGATGGATGCTATACTGCGTGGCCCGACGGCACAGGAAATGTGATCTGTTCTTGAGTTCCTCGCCGTCGGTCAGCTTCCGACAGCATCCATCTGAGGTTCACGCAAGGGCGGCGTACCGAGACCACGACTTTACTGGTGGGCAAGATTCAGCGCTTACTTACCCACCCAAGCTACAGAAGCGCCGTTTTTTTCGGGGAATCAAGAGGCTTTGCCGCCTGCCTTCCAGAAACTGATAATATGTAGCCGGATCTTCCGGCAGCCAGGTGAAAGCTGATAATACGTGGCCGGATCTCCTGGCGGCCCGGCTTGCCGGGTATGTTTGATCTGTCCGGCAGCGTCATGCCTGTCCCATCTGTCTGTCGGTGTCAGGTTCAGGCCTGTCCTGCCGGGTTCGGCTGCTGCCCGGTTTCCAGGCGGCGCATCACGTGGAGGTAGGCCAGGACCAGGAAGATTCCGGCGGTGAGCCAGGCGGCGCCGTCGCAGCCCGCGGAGAGCAGGTAGCTGTGCAGGCGCATGCCGGCGAGGGCGCAGAGGACGCGGGCGGCCATTTCCACGACGCCGCCCATGAGGGGCAGGAAGGAGCTGCTGCAGCCCTGCATGGCGTTGCGGAAGAGGAAAATATAGCTGAGCGGAACAAAGAAGATGGCGCACTCGACGGTGTAGGTCATAGCCCAGGGCATGAGGGCGCCGAGGTCCGCGCCCGCGGAGAAAAAGAGCCGCAGGAAGAGGGGAAGAAAGGCGACGGAAGCGATGCCGGCCGCGACGGAGTATATGGTCTCGATCCGGACGGCGGTGCGGACGCCCTCCCGGATGCGGGCGAAGTCTTTTTTGCCGAAATTCTGGCCGCAGAAGGCGGCCATGGTCTGGCCCATGGCGACCATTTCCTGCGTGAGGATGTTCTGGATCCGCCAGGCGGCGGTGAAGGCGGCGACGGCGGTGGAACCGAACATGTTGATGGCGGTCTGCATGACGATGGTGCCGGAGGCGGTGACGGAAAACTGCAGGGCCATGGGGATGCCCATGCGCAGCTGGTGTTTCGTGGCGTCCGCGTGCAGGCCCCAGTGGGCACTCCCGGGGAGGAGGACCCGGACCCTGGTAAAGATATAGAGCAGGCAGAGGGCCGCGGAGACCGCCTGGGCAAGGACCGTCGCGAGGGCGGCGCCGTCCACGCCCATGCCGAGCCGGACGATGAAAAAGATGTCCAGGGCGATGTTGAGGCAGGAGGAGAAGACCAGGAAAAACAGGGGGGCGCGGCTGTTGCCGACGGCGCGCAGGAAGGACGAGAACAGGTTGTAGAACATGGAGGCAGCCAGTCCCCTGCAGATGATCAGCATGTAGGAGGTCGCGTCGGTCAGGATGTCGGCGGGCGTGTGCATGAGTGCCAGAAGGCCCGGGACGACCATAAGGCCCAGCAGGGTCAGGAGGGCGGAGAGCAGGACGGTCAGGAGGATCCCGTTCGCGACGCTGATCCGCACGCCGTCTTCATCGCCGGCGCCGAAGCGCTGGGCGGTCAGGACCGCGAAGCCGGAGGCCAGGCCCATGGCAAATCCGAGCAGCAAAAAAGAAACCGTGCTCGTGGAACCGACGGCGGCCAGCGCCGAGGGTCCCAGAAAACGGCCGACAATGACGGTATCCGCCATGCTGTAGAGCTGCTGGAAAATATTCCCCAGAAAGAGGGGAAGGGTAAACCGCAGAATGATCGGCAGGATCCTGCCGGTGGTCATATCCTGCTGCATAGAAGGGTTCTCCGTTTTTTATCCTGTCTCCGCAGAACACTCCCGCCACTAAGCGTATGTGCAGGTGGTGGGAAAGGTCACTCGTCCCAGCCGTCGGTCAGGCGGATCGTGACGGCGATGTTGCGGACAAATTCGCCCTCCTGCAGGTCCAGGGAGTCGGGATGGGAGACGGGTGGAAGCTCAAAGGTGTCCTCCAGCTCGACCTGGATCCAGGTGCGGGCCTCCTCGATCGCGCTGTTGAGGGCCTCGTCCAGGGTGTCGCCCTCGGCGTAGCACTGCTCGAGATCGGGGAAGTAGCCGCGGTAGCCGCCGTCCTCACGTTTGCTGAATACTGCAGGGTAGATGAATTGCATGTTTTTTTCCTCCATAGGTGTTATCAGAACTGCTTTGCGAGGCAGATGTCTGTCGGGATGATCAGAACCGGCGGGCGACGCGGGTGTCTGCCGGATTTTGACAGAAGCGCGCGGAACAGGCTGCCTCCTTGAGCGTCTGTCATGGAATGCGCGGACGCAGGTGCGATCGTGCTGCCAGGCTGTTCATGCAGGCGGCCTGAAAGCAGGCGCAAAGCGCGCGGCGGATCAAATCTCTACTATTATAAGCGCGGGTGATTCAATCACGCAATATCTTCTCCGTTCGACAGTGTTTTTTTGGGAGAGCTTGCGTTATAATGGTGCAGGAAAGAAAACAATTATAAGCGGTGAATGCAGATCCGACGCGGGAAATACAGAGTACGAACGGCAGCAGTGCCGGAGGAATGAATATGGACAGAAAAGATGTCTACGAGATCGGAAATGATATCATGAACGCCGTCAACGACGCGGTGGGGACCGGGGATTTCACCGGCCTGAATGAGACGCTCAAAAATGTGACGGGGGCCGCGGCGGGAAGCGCGGCGGACGCCCTCTACAATCT
Organism: Oscillospiraceae bacterium; assembly: GCA_036308745.1. Taxonomy (GTDB): domain Bacteria; phylum Bacillota; class Clostridia; order Oscillospirales; family Oscillospiraceae; genus Faecousia. Next base: position 5,005 of record JAXJVC010000107.1, read on the forward strand.
GCAGGGGCACCTGCAGGGCGGCGGCGCTTCCGGCACGGGCAATCCGAATGCGCAGGGCAATATGCAGGGAGCGCAGGGTGGCCGGACCTACGGCTATGCGGGAAGGTCTGCGGAGAATCAGACGGAGGCCTATATGAAGCGGGCGGCGGGGGCGCGGCACCACACGACCTTCGCCAGCA
>JAXJVC010000108.1:0-2581 GCA_036308745.1 Oscillospiraceae bacterium
CCCCATCCCCGAGTTCATTCAGCCTGAGGTAGATCCCCAGGTACAGGCCTTCAGCGATGCCATCCTGGAAGCAGACAGGGACCTCCCTGAGCCGGAGGACGAAGATGACGAACCCACTTTCCTGGAAAAGGCCATGGCCTTTTTCCGCCAGAATCAGAAGATGGTTCTGGTGGGGGCCTGCGCTCTGGTACTGGTTCTGATTATCGGTGCCATCGCCGCTGTCTTTATCAGCAGCGCTGCCGACCCCTATGACGGCAAGATCCTGAACAACGTGACCATCGCCGGCGTCCACGTGGGCGGTATGACCCGCAGCGAGGCAGAGGATACCGTAGCAAAGAACCTGGCCAGCGCCTACGGCAGCGACATGGTCATCGCCCTTCCCGATGAGACCATCCGCCTGTCCCCTGCCGACACCGGCGTGTCCCTGGATATCAAAGCAGCCGTCAAGGCCGCCTACAGCTACGGACGTACCGGCACCCAGGAAGAGCGGGAGGCAGCCTACCAGGCTTCCCACAGCACCAACCACACCATCGGCCTGCTGCCCTATCTGGAGCTGGACCAGGAGTACATCTACTTGACCCTGCAGGATTATGCCGATCAGTTCGGCACCATCCTGACCCAGTCTACCTATGCCCTGGAGGGCGAAATGCCCGTTCTGGAGATGGACAAATTCGATGAATCCGCCCCCTGCCAGACTCTGATGGTCACCATCGGCACCCCCGGTCTGGGTCTGGACATTGACCAGATTTTCGAGGATGTTCTGGATGCCTACAGCATGGCCCAGTTCCTGGTGGAGGTGAAGGAAGTCTCCTCCGAGGGCACCCCCGATCCTCTGGACATGGAGGCCATTTACGAGGAGCTGTACATCGCCCCTGTGGATGCCTCGGTCAATATGCAGACCTTCGAGGCCGTTCCCGGCGTCTATGGCTACGGATTTGACGTAGAAAAGGCCCAGCAGCTTGTGGATGACGCGGAGTACGGCACCACCGTGGGCATTCCCATGGAGTATATTACCCCCGCCATTCTGGAGGACGACGTTCTGTTCCAGGATGTGCTGGGTTCCTGTGAGACCCCCCACACCAACAACGAGGACCGGAACACCAACCTGCGGCTGGCCTGCGAGACCCTGAACGGCATGGTCCTGAAGCCTGGTGAGGAATTCTCCTTCAACGAAGCCCTGGGCCAGCGTACCGAAGAGAAGGGCTACAAGCCCGCTCCCGCCTACTCCGGCAACAAGCTGATCAATTCCATCGGCGGCGGCATCTGCCAGGTCTCCTCCACTCTGTACTATAGCACCCTGATTGCCGACCTGGAGATCGTCTTCCGCATCAACCACGGCTTTGTTTCCAACTACATTGACTACGGCATGGATGCCACTGTCAGCTGGGGTTATCCCGACTTCCAGTTCAAGAACAACACCAACTTCCCCATCAAAATCGAGGCCGAAGTCTCCGACGGTTATGTAAAGATCAAGATCCTGGGTACTGATGAAAAGGACTATTACATCCGGATGGAGTACGAGATCACCGGCACGGAGAAGTTTGATACCATCTACGAGGAGCACACCTCTGACGAAGGCTATAAGGATGGCCAGGTGCTGCAGCATGGTACCACCGGTATCTTCGTCAAGACCTACAAGTGCAAGTACAGCAAGGAAACCGACGAGCTGATCTCCCGGGATTTCGAGGCCCGGTCCGTCTATAAGACCGTAGATAAGATCGTGGTAAAGATCGTGGATCCTGAAGTTCCCACTGAGCCTTCTGAAACCACAAAGCCTACTGAGACCACGAAGCCCTCGGAAACCACCAAGCCCTCCGAGACCACCAAGCCCTCAGAAAACACCCAGCCTTCCGAAACCACAAAACCCTCGGAAAGCACCCAGCCTCCCCAGACGGAACCTCCCGCCACCACGGCACCTCCCGTAACGGATCCTCCCGCGCCTCCCGCATCGGATGCTCCGGCAGACAATGCCGCGGGTGAGGGCGGCGATGCCTGATATTTTCTCCCGCCATCTGAAAAGATGGCGGGAGTTTTCATGCTCTGTTGACAAACCCTCTCCACTGTCATACAATTCTATATAGATATAGAAAAGAGGAGGATTCGCAATGAAAAAGAGAACTTTGGTCCTGATCATCTGGCTTTGCCTCTGCGCGCTGCTGGTGGGGCTGATCTGGCTTTCCACCAATTTCTTCCCTGTCATGCGCCCCATCCTAAGCGGAGCGGTCCTTATTTACTGCATCCTGACTCCCGCTGTCATCGCCTTGCTGCAGCACCTGAAACATAAGGGGAAATAGGTTGCTTTTGGAAGAAAACATGGTATAATAAACCAAAAATCTGCTTCTTTTCCGGAGGAACCCAAATGAAGTCCCTTTTACAAAAAACATATGTAAAAATTTTTCTGATCGTCCTTGGCCTGCTGGTCATTGTGGGAGGCGTCTTTCTCCTGCGGCTGGCCCTGGACCCCTATGACAACCGCATGGTGGAAAACGTCTCCATCGGCGGTCTGGATGTAGGCGGCATGACCCGACGGGAGGCCCGGGAGGCCCTGAAAACTGCTGTTGCAGAATCCCTGCTGGCCCAG
>JAXJVC010000109.1:0-2118 GCA_036308745.1 Oscillospiraceae bacterium
ACCATATATTCCGCGCATTTTTCAATGGTGGTCAGGATAGTATTCTGGGTGGAGCGATTCACCATATAATACCGTCCCAGTTCCGTAATCATCTTCAGATAAACTGCCGCGTTCTCTCCGATCCCCGGCACCTTCACCAATTCCTCCACAGGGGCCTCCAGCACCTGGGACAGTGATCCAAAGTGTTCGATCAGCTTGTGGGAGATAGGATTGGTGTCCTGCCTTGGGATGCAGTAAAACAGCGCCAATTCCAGGGCCTGCACATCAGTAAAACCGTCCAGACCGTTTCTGCGGAACTGTTCCTTCAGCCGCTGGCGGTGGCCATCATGGATCGACATATTTTTCACCTCGCATGGGTTTTTATCTTGCTATTTTGGGTCATTTGGGCTAGAATGGTGGAAGGCCGATTTTGTCGGATCCCACCGGGAAAGTTTTTTCCCATTCTGCGCATGATAACCTGGCAAGGAGGAGCATCATGGAAGAACAAAAAGAGATATCCGGGATGCTGGACCTGATGGTCCGTCCCGCTTTCTGTGTTATAAATCAAAGTATCGCCAAGGTCAACCCCGCCGCCGAAAAGCTGTTTCTCACCACCGGCACAGATGTGCGGGAGCTGCTCCTCACGGGAACGGAAGAATACACCGCATTTTCTGGCGGTTGCCTGTATCTGACCCTGAACATCGGCGGCCATGATATCGGCGCAGCCGTCACCCGGATGGAAAACATGGATGTATTCCTTCTGGAACAGGACACAGACCATGGAGAGCTTCGTTCTCTGGCCCTGGCCGCCCGGGAGCTGCGGGAACCTTTGAGCAGCATCATCATTTCCGCCGAACGGCTGATGGCCCATACCACCCCCGAAGCTGCCGACCAGGCAGCACGGCTGAACCGGGGCATTTACCAGATGCTTCGGATCATCGGAAATATGTCCGACGCAGGCCGGATTTCTTCCCAGCAGGAGACCCGGAATATCTGCTCCGTTGTCGCGGAGATCTTTGAAAAAGCCCAGTCTCTGGTGTCTCACACCGGTCTGACACTGACCTACGAAGGTCCTTCCGAGTCAGTTTACTGCCTGACAGACACCGATCAGCTGGAGCGGGCTGTGCTGAATCTGTTGTCCAATGCCATCAAATTCACGCCCAAGGGGGGTACCATCCATGGCCGGCTGGTTCGTCAGGGACGGATGCTTCATCTAAGCATCCAGGACAGCGGCAGCGGTATTGCGGATGATATTCTGGGCAACGTGTTTACCCGCTACCTGCGCCAGCCCGCCATCGAAGACAGCCGTTTCGGCCTTGGCCTGGGCATGGTGCTGATCCGCAACGCGGCTTCCGCCCACGGCGGCACGGTCCTCATTGACAAGCCTGACGGCACCGGCACCCGGGTCACCATGACCCTTGCCATCCGGCAAAGTGAAGGCACCCTGCTCCGATCTAACACGCTGCGGGTGGATTACACCGGAGAACGGGACCACGTCCTGGTGGAACTGTCCGAGACCCTTCCCTCTACACTGTACGGAAAAGACGAAACTTGATTTCCCAGCGCACCGCTTTCGCGGTGCGCTTATCTTTTTACAAATACTTTTTCAGGTACTGGCCGGTATAGCTTCCCTCCACCTGGGCCACTTCCTCGGGCGTACCGCAGGCCACCACGTAGCCGCCGCCGTCGCCTCCCTCAGGACCCAAATCAATGATATAGTCTGCCGTCTTGATCACATCCAGATTATGTTCGATCACCAGTACCGTATTGCCTACGTCCACCAGCTTCTGCAGTACCTCGATGAGTTTATGAACATCAGCGGCATGGAGGCCGGTGGTAGGCTCGTCCAGAATATAGATGGTCTTTCCGGTGGCTACCCGGGACAACTCCGTTGCCAGCTTCACCCGCTGGGCCTCGCCGCCGGACAGGGTGGTGCTGGACTGGCCCAACTTCACATAGCCCAGGCCAACCTCCACCAGGGTCTGGGCCTTTCGGCGGATCTTGGGCAGATTCTCAAAGAAGTCCACCGCCTCCTCCGCCGTCATATCCAGCACCTGGGCGATATTCTTGCCCTTGTACTGGACCTCCAGGGTCTCCCGGTTGTACCGGGCGCCCTTGCAGGCCTCACAGGGGACATAC
>JAXJVC010000110.1:0-2232 GCA_036308745.1 Oscillospiraceae bacterium
CGGACTACAGCCAGATCGAGCTGCGGGTTCTGGCCCACATCGCCCAGGACAAAACCATGCAGGAATCCTTCTGCAATGGTGTGGATATCCACACCGCCACGGCAGCCCAGGTCTTTGGGGTAGAGGTGGAGAATGTGACTTCACTCCAGCGCCGTCATGCCAAGGCTGTCAACTTTGGCATCGTTTACGGTATTTCCGAATTTTCCCTGGCAGAGGATATCGGTGTCAGCCGGTATGAGGCCAGAGAATATATCGACAATTACCTAGCAAACTACCGGGGCGTTCGGGACTATATGAAAAAAGTGGTGGAGGATGCCCGGGAGACAGGTTATACTGCGACCCTGTTTGGTCGGAAACGCTATATTCCGGAACTGAAAAGCAGTAATTTCAATATCCGCAGCGGTGCAGAGCGGATCGCCCTCAATACCCCCATCCAGGGTACCGCCGCGGACCTGATCAAGCTTGCCATGATCCGGGTGGAGGAAGCTTTGAACCGGGAATTCCCGGCAGCGAAGTTGCTGCTTCAGGTCCACGACGAACTGATCGTGGAGTGCCCTGAGACCATTGCACCCCAGGTGGCCGAACTGATCAGCCGTGAAATGCGGAATGTCAGCGCCCTCAATGTCCCCCTGACGGCGGACGCAAAAATCGGAAAGAGCTGGTACGACGCAAAATGACCATAACAATTATGACAGCCCTGCACGTTTCTCAGGTAGCGGAGCTGGAAAAGCTGTGCTTTTCAGACCCCTGGAGCGAAAAAAGCGTGGCATCGGAGCTGGAAAATAAGCTGGCTTATTGGCTGGTGGCTGTTGAAGATGACCGGGTAGCAGGTTATGTTGGATCTCAGACGGTGTGCGGGGAAACCGATATGATGAATATCGCCGTCCATCCTGATTTCCGCCGCCGGGGTATCGCCGAATCCCTGGTCAATGCCCTGGTGGAGGACCTGCAAAAACAGGAAAGCCACAGCCTGACGTTGGAGGTCCGTGCCTCCAACGAGGCTGCCCAAAAGCTCTATGAAAAGCTGGGTTTTATGCAGGTTGGCCTGCGGAAAAATTACTACCGGAATCCCAAGGAAGATGCTTATATTCTCCGAAAGGAGTGGGAAATTTGAATATTTTAGCAGTAGAATCCTCTTGCGATGAGACTGCGGTGGCCATCGTCCGGGACGGACGGGAAGTGCTTACGGACTGCATCGCTTCCCAGGTGGATCTGCATCGCATTTACGGCGGCGTTGTTCCAGAGATCGCATCCCGGAAGCATATTGAGGCAATCTATGGCCTGGCGGACCAGGCCCTGGAGCAGGCGAACCTGACCCGGGATGATATTGACGCTGTTGCAGTGACCTATGCGCCTGGTCTGATTGGAGCGGTGCTGGTGGGTGTGAACTTTGCCAAGGCCGCTGCTATGGCAATGAATAAGCCACTCATTCCAGTTCACCACATCCGGGGCCATATCGCGGCAAACTATATTGCCTATCCGGATCTGAAGCCGCCCTTCCTGTGTCTGGTGGTCTCCGGCGGACATACCATGATTGTGGAGGTGAAAGACTACACCGACATGAACATCTTGGGTACCACGTTGGATGACGCTGCAGGCGAGTGCTTTGACAAGGTGGCACGGGTTTTGGGAATGCCTTATCCCGGCGGCGCGGCACTGGACAAGGCGGCAAAGCAGGGCGATGAGACCAGATACAATCTGCCCCGGTCCAAACCCGGTGAGAATCCCTACAATATGAGTTTCTCTGGTTTGAAGACTGCAGCACTGAACCTGATCCACCATGCCGAACAGGTGGGAGAAGAGCTGGATATTCCCAGCCTTTCCGCATCTTTCTCCGCTGCGGTTTCCGATACTCTGGTCCCCAGAGTGGTCATGGCTCTGGAGCAGACTGGATACCGGAAGATCGCTGTAGCCGGCGGTGTAGCCGCCAACTCCCGGATCCGGGCGGATATTCTCGCTGCCGCGGAAAAACTTGATGCGGAGATCTATATGCCACCTCTCAGTCTCTGTGGTGATAACGGCGCCATGATCGGCGCACAGGCCTATTATGAATATCTGGCGGGCAACGTGGCGGACATGAGCCTGAACGCATATGCCACCAAATCCATTTTAGGCGAATCAATATAAGATAAATGCAGGAGAGGGAGCTCTCCTGCATTTTGCATATGATTTGTGAATGAATATTGAAGATTGTATTCATTGAGTAAAATTGTCACAGTTGTAAAAGTTACG
>JAXJVC010000111.1:0-2773 GCA_036308745.1 Oscillospiraceae bacterium
AGCCGGACAGGGGGATGTTGGTGGAAGCGGCGGAGTCCAGGAAGCAGGCAGCCAGACGGCCCAGGCCGCCGTTGCCCAGAGCATCGTCCTCGAGGTCCTCCAGGACAGCCAGGTCAACGCCCTGCTCAGCAAACAGCTTCTTCATCTCATCCAGGATGCCCAGGTTGTACAGGTTGGAGTAAACCAGACGGCCAATCAGGTACTCAGCGGAGATGTAGTAAGCCTTGCGCTGATGCATACGAACGTGCTTGGAGTTGTTCCAGTTGTCGGAAATGGCCATCATAACGGCCTGACCGAGAGCCTCGTGAAGCTCCTGGGGGGTAGCTTCCTGCAGAGTCACATCATAGGTGTACTTCAGCTGTGCTTCGGTCCATTTCAGGATGTTCAGACAGTTGTAATTCATGTAATTTGCTCTCCATTCTTAATAGCGGTAGTCCGCTGTTACTGCATTTGATTTCCCAGCCGGGCGTACAGCTTGGTCAGGCCAAGGATACGCTTTGCCAGCTCATCGTTGATCATACCATAGTTTGCACGCCATGTCCAGTTGCAATCGGTCATGGTGCCGGGGAAGTTCATTCTGGCCTCGCCGCCCAGATTCAGGTAGTCCTGGAGCTGGATGATGCACAGGTCGGAAACAGAAGCCATAGCGGTACGGATGGTACCCCAGACCAGGCCTTCCTGCTCGTTCAGGTTCATGTACTCGGTGGCGTACTGCACAGCCTCGGGGCTGGCGGTCTCGAACCACTGACGCATGGTCATGTTATCGTGGGTGCCGGTGTAGCAAACGGTGTTCTGGATGTAGGTGTGGGGCAGGTAATCAGAGGGTTCGCGGGAATCGAAAGCGAACTCCAGAACCTTCATGCCGGGGAAGCCGGACTGGTCTCTCAGGTCCAGAACCTCCTGGGTCAGGAAGCCCAGGTCCTCTGCGATCAGATCCAGCTCAGGCAGACCTTCCTTCACAGCGTTCATGAAGGACATGCCGGGGCCCTTGACCCACTGGCCGCCACGGGCGGTCTGGTCACCGAAGGGAACAGCCCAGTAAGCCTCAAAGCCGCGGAAGTGGTCCATACGCACCACGTCGTACAGCTCGCCGGCAGCAGCCAGGCGGCGCAGCCACCAGCTGTAGCCGTCTTCCTTCAGCATATCCCAGCGGTACAGGGGGTTGCCCCACAGCTGGCCGTCAGCAGAGAAGGCATCGGGGGGGCAGCCGGCCACAGCAACAGGATCCAGCTTCTCATCCAGGTAGAACAGCTCGGGGTTGCTCCAAACGTCCACGGAATCCCGGGGCACGTAAATGGGCACGTCACCGATGATCTTGATGCCCTGCTGGGCGGCATAGTTGTGCAGAGAAGTCCACTGCTTGTTGAACAGGTACTGCACGAAGTAGTAGAAACGAAGCTCGTCCTTCAGCTCATTGCGGATGCTCCAAATGGCATCAGGATTCCGGAACTTCAGGGAATCCTCCCAGCTGTACCAGGGCTGGCCATTGAAGCGATCCTTCAGAGCCATGAACAGGGCGAAATCAGGCAGCCAGCTGCTGTTGTCAGCACAGAACCGGTCAAATGCCTCGCAGCCCTGGAAGCGGCTGTAGGCGATCCGCAGGACCCGCAGACGGTTGTTGTACAGCAGGCCATAGTCGGTCTTTTCCTCCCGGCGGAACCACTCGATGCCGTCCAGTTCTTCCCGATACAGCAGACCTTCCTCCACCAGGGTGGGCAGGTCGATCAGGTAGTGGTTGCCTGCAAAGGTAGAGCAGGACTGATAGGGGGAATCACCGTAGCCGGTGGGGGTCAGAGGCAGGATCTGCCAATAGCTCTGACCGGCACGCTTCAGGAAATCCACAAATGCATAGGCCTGAGCGCCCATGGTGCCGACTCCGTAAGCGCCAGGCAGGCTGGTAATGTGCATCAAAATGCCACTGCTTCGCATGAAAATATCTCCTTTTTTAAATCTGGGTTTCAGCCGCGCCGGACGTTCCGAATATGCCTTCCGGGATACCGCCGGCGGGGAATGAATACGTTTACATTTCGTGTGAAACGTTTCCAATCAATCCGCCACACTTAATAACAGATTAATACTTTTTTCCAATTTTGTCAAGCAAAACCCACTGCCTCAGGAAACATTTTCGCTTTTTCGGCATATCGATGAGATTCTGTCCGGAATTTCTCCGGGATATACCCTCCGCTGTACAATACGCACAAGCGAAGGGAAAAAGGTTTCGCTGACAGCGAAAAAGCGGACCTGCCCCATGGGGCAGGTCCGCTGAAAACCAATGAAATCAGGCTTCCAGATTGATGCCGGTCTCCTTGTTGAAGACGTGGCAGACATGGCCGCCGAAGGAGAACTTGACATTGGCGCCGCCGCTCAGCGCAGCAACCTCTGCACCGGTCATGTTCATGGTGGAAACCACCATAACCACGTCGCGGCCCATGGCGTTGACATGCAGGTGGACGGAGGAGCCCATCATTTCGGACACGTCGACGATGCCGTTGATGCCGGTACCCAGCTCGATGTGCTCGGGACGAACACCCAGGGTGATATCCTGCTCGGCAACGTTGTTCTTGGCCAGCTTCTCCTGCTTCTCGTCGGACAGTTCAACAGTCAGGTCAGCCAGCTTGACAGCGTACTTGCCGTTCTCCTTGACCAGCTTGGCATCGAACAGGTTCATCTGAGGCGTGCCAATAAAGCCGGCAACGAACAGGTTGTAGGGATGGTTGAACACTTCCTGAGGAGTGCCGATCTGCTGGATGAAGCCGTCCTTCATGATGACGAT
>JAXJVC010000112.1:0-1616 GCA_036308745.1 Oscillospiraceae bacterium
GTGCCGTACTGCGCCATGATCTTCTCCACCGTCCGCCGCATATCACACCCCCTGGAACGCGAAGCGGTCCTTCAGATAAGGCGCAATCAGCAGCTCCGCCTGCCGCTGCAGGCACCGGGAAGCGGCATCCTTCCGGCTGCCGCCCCGTTTCACCGTCAGATCCCCCGCCTTGAATTCCTCCAGCCCATCCTCGCTGTCCGCACCACTCAGGCAAGCCAGCGCCAGCAAGCTGGCCGCCGTCACAAAATCACCCCTGCAGTCCTCAGGCGTGACTCCCTCCCTCAGCCGGGATGCCAGAGAGGAGGCGGAAGCCCCGGACAACGCCCTCAGCAGATCCGTCTGCTGCCCATCCAATTCCCCCGCCAGCAGTACTGCCTGGGTAAATACCTGCTCCGCTACCGTCATACGTTCAGCACACAGGCTGCGCCGTCGCAGATTTTGCCAAAGCCGGAAATGGAGGTGATGGCGGCACGCTCCAGCTGACGGTCGATGAGTTTGTCATACTCCACCAGCACATCACCTGCACGAACCAACTCCAGAGCATAGCGGTTGTCCAGACCGATGATCATACCGTCGGCAACGGCACCGGTGCGGTAGAGCTGTGCGCCCAGAGGGGTGCTGAGCTTGCCGGTACCCTGGAAATTCAGACCGGTCATGGGATTCTGCAGCTCAGGGATCTTCAGCAGCTTGGTCATGGTGGCAGTGGAACACAGAATGGTGTTCATGGTGTAGGGATCAAACTGGCCCCAGAATTCCACCAGCTGATCATAGGTCAGAGTGCCCTTGGTGCCGCTCATGGGAGAGGTACCAACGGTATACTGCACCGCAGCGTTGTCGTTGCCGTCGCCGCCCACCAGAACATTCACCGCATCCGCCAGCTGCTGCTTCTGGATGTGGGCGCCGATCTGGCGCAGCATCACGCTGAACAGGTCCAGCTTCTGGAAGCGGATAGCCTCATAGGAAGCCACCAGCATTCTGCCCCGCTTGCTCAGGGACACCAGATGCTCCTTGGTCTTCACCTCAGTCTCAGGAATGGCAGCGCCCTCTTCCACATTCTTCAGTTCCTTATCCTCGTCGGTGGGATTGGAATAGATGGAGCGGTAGTCCATGGAATCGATGACCGTGGTGGTAGCGGTGATGGCAGGCAGGATATCGTTTTCCTCCATACCCTGGCGAACGGTCCGTGCGATGTACTCAGGGAACAGCACTGCGCTGTCCATAGTGCGGAAGAACTTCTCCACAGGAGAAGAACCGGCACCCTTAGCCCGAATGCCGAAGCGCTTCAGCTGCCGCTGGAAGGCGTCGGTGCCCTCCAGGGCAGTGCCCCGGTAGTTCTCACTGGGGTCCAGAGACTCCAGTACCTGGGTAAAGCTCATACCCTCCTGACGATACATACCCTTTTCCAGTTTCAGATTGTCGTAACCCATTTTCATTTTCCTCCTAAAAATAATGTATATTGCCACCGGGGAATCCCCGGTAACTGATAAAATGTTTCAAAGTTTGGTTTATTGCTCTGCCGGATAGTCGCAGTAGATCACCAATAACCGCTGTCATTGCGAGGAGCATGGCGGAAACTAGCCATGCGACGTGGCAATCTCCTGGTACAATGGAAAGAA
>JAXJVC010000113.1:0-3146 GCA_036308745.1 Oscillospiraceae bacterium
CGAAGGTGACCTGGTCCCCGCCGCCCTGCACAACTCCTGGCTCCCCGGCGATATCCACATCACCAAGGGCAAGCTCCGGGGCGAAAAGTCCAATGGTATGCTCTGCTCCTTCGCAGAGCTGGGCCTGACCCAGAATGACCTGCCCGGCGCTTATGCCGACGGCATCTGGATCCTCAACGACGAAGACTGCAAGCCCGGCGACGACATCAACCTGGTCATCGGTAACGACGATACCGTGGTGGATTTCGAGATCACCAACAACCGTCCCGACTGCTATTCCATCATTGGTCTGGCCCGGGAGTCTGCCGCCGCCTTCGGTATGCAGATGAAGCACCACGAGCCTGTAGTCAACGGCTCCGATGTCGGTGACATTTACGACTATCTGGATGTGGAGGTTCCTGCCACCGAGCTGTGCAACCGCTACTCCTCCCGTATGGTGGCCAACGTCAAGATCGGCCCCTCCCCCAAGTGGCTGCGCCAGCGTCTGCGCGCCAACGGCGTCCGCCCCATCAACAACATCGTTGACATCACCAACTACGTCATGCTGGAGTACGGCCAGCCCATGCACGCCTTCGACTACCGCTATGTTTCCTCCGGCAAGATCGTAGTCCGTGAGGCAGAAGAGGGTGAGACCCTGACCACCCTGGACGGCACCCAGCGGAACCTGAAGGCCGGTATGCTGGTCATCGCCGACGACAACAAGGCCATCGGCCTGGCCGGCATCATGGGCGGTGAGAACTCCGAGATCATGGATGACACCACTATGGTGGTTTTTGAATCCGCCAACTTCAACGGCACCTCCATCCGTCAGACCGCTCTGGCCCTGGGTATGCGTACCGAGGCTTCCGGCAAGTTCGAGAAGAACCTGGATCCCATGATGACGATCCCCGCTGTGCAGCGTGCCTGCGAGCTAGTGGAGCTGCTCCAGTGCGGTGACGTGCTGAACGGCACCATCGATATCATTAACTATGTTCCCGCTGAGAAGACTCTGCCCCTGGAGCCTGAAAAGATCAACAAGCTGCTGGGCACCAACATTTCCAAGGAGGATATGGTCAAGTACCTGAACCTGCTGGAAATCAGCGTTGAGGGCGATACCATTCTGGTCCCCTCCTTCCGTCCTGACCTGAACCTGATGGCTGACATCGCAGAGGAAGTAGGCCGCTCCTACGGCTACAACGAGATCCCCACCACCGCTTTCAAGACCTCCACCCAGGGCGGCTATTCCGCTGAAATGAAGCTGGAGAACAAGGCCGGCCAGCTTTGCCGCGGCCTGGGCTACAGTGAGATCATCACCTACTCCTTCGTTTCCCCTGCCGTCTTTGACCAGATCCGGCTCAGCGCTGACAGCTCCCTGCGCAATGCCCTGCGCATCCAGAATCCTCTGGGCGAGGATACCTCCATCATGCGTACCATTGCCCTGCCCTCCATGCTGGAGATCCTGTCCCGGAACAACGCTTACCACAACAAGTCCGTCAAGCTCTACGAGCTGGCTAAGATTTATCTGCCCACCGAGGGTCAGGCTCTGCCCGAGGAGCCCAAAATGCTGGTCCTGGGTACCTATGGTGCCAACGAGACCTTCTTCACCCTGAAGGGTGAGCTGGAAGCCATCTTCGCCGGTCTGCGAATCCAGAAGGCAAGCTACACTGCTGTGAAGGACAACCCCAGCTACCATCCCGGCCGCTGCGCCAAGGTCACCATCGCCGGTGTGGACGTGGGTGTTATGGGCCAGGTCCATCCCTCCGTTGCCAAGAACTACGGCATCGAGACCGAGGTCTACTGCGCCGAGATCAGCTTCACCAAGCTGCTTTCCCTCCAGCTGCCTGATGCCACCTACACTCCCCTGCCCAAGTATCCCAGCGTCTGGCGTGACCTGGCTCTGATCTGCGCCGAGGAAGTCACCGTTGCCGATGTGGAGAACGTCATCACCGCTGCTGCCGGTAAGCTGCTGCGGGGCGTGAAGCTCTTCGATATCTACCGTGGTGTTGGCGTTCCCGAGGGCAAGAAGAGCATGGCCTTCTCCCTGGAGCTCCGGGCTGACGACCGGACCCTGACCGACACCGACTCCGAAGGCGTGGTCACCAAGGTCCTGACCGCCCTGAAGGACAAGCTGGACGCATCTCTGCGGTAAGAAAGATTCACAAAAAATTCCAATCTTAGGACTTTACACCGTGAAAAATTTGGGTTATAATGACCATAATCTTTTCAAAGGAGGCTGAGACCATGACGGATAAAGACACCCAGAAGTTTACTGTAGCCAGCGACGACAAAGAGAATATGCGCCGTATTCTCCGAAATGTGTACGAGGCCTTGACTGAAAAAGGCTACAATCCCATCAACCAGATCGTCGGCTACCTGCTGACCGAAGACCCCACCTACATTACCAACTACAGCAACGCCCGCAGCATGATCTGCAAGATCGACCGGGACGAGCTGATGCAGGTGCTGGTCCGCGAGTACCTGTTCGAGAAGGAATGACCCACAGCCAAGAGGCTTTTGCCAAGGCAAAGGCCTCTTGTTTTGCACTTTGAAAACTTCATACGCCCCTCCGTCTTACCACATTCCCCCAATTTTGGATCAATTGTTACGTAAACCGGGTGATTTCCAGGCGTTTCAAAACAAATTGCTTGACATTCGCGTTACAATGTGTTACAATTCGATTACATTTTGCTCAGGAGGTTCCAAACCATGGCTGAAGAAAATGCAGTTTTGATGTACAAGGGCCGTCCGCTGATGCGGAAGGACAACTTGGTTTATTATGGTTCCATGGCTGACAGCCATATCGTGATGCTCCAGATTCTGGAGAGCAAGAAGGTCAATGATATGGATATCGCCACCCGGGTCTCTGTTCAGCTCCAGCTCACCGACCCCGCCGCAAGAAGCCGGGACCGTATCGTAAAGAAGAGCGAAAAAGACGGCTTCTACACCGCCCTGGATCTGGGCTGTGTTTGGCTGGATCGCGCTCTGGCAGGTAAGTAAAAGTTCCCATTTCACCGTAAGACGGAGGAAAAGTATGAAGATTTCCAGAAGAATTATCACATTTATGCTGACTCTGGTGCTGCTGTGCGGTGCGCTGCCCTTCAGCGCCTTCGCCGCAGGCGACACCATGTACGGCATCGGTTTCATTACAGCCAGCGCCCTGCGTATGC
>JAXJVC010000114.1:0-2463 GCA_036308745.1 Oscillospiraceae bacterium
TGGCGCTGGATACGGACGAGCAGATGGTGGTATACTCTACTGACGGCCGGGCGGCCATCTTCTCTACGGCCCAGCTCCTGCCCAAGACCACCCGAAATACCCAGGGCGTAGCGGTTATGTCTCTGAAGAAGAAAGCGGTCCTCAGCGATGCGGTGCTGCTGGAACACAGCGGCATCACCAACCAGAGCCGCTACCGTACCAAAACTATCCCCTCCGCCGGCGCGCTGCTGAAGGAGGAGGATTCTCCCGAAAAACAGCAGAGTTTTGACGTTTGATTGAGGAGGAAGCCTATGCGAGAAGCCTGGAACAAGTGGAAGTGGATCCCGGCAACCATCCTGGGCAGCGCGGTGTTTGCTCTGGGATTTGCCCTGTTTCTCCAGCCCAATGATATGAACCCCGGCGGCATCTCCGGCCTTGCCATGGTGGCGGTGGAGGTTCTGGGGTTCGGCAGCGTGGGTATTTTCAGCATCCTCATTAACCTCCCTCTGTTTATTTTGGGAGGACTGAAGATTGGCAAACGGTTCTTTGCCGGCTCTTTGCTGGGTATGCTGCTCAGCTCCGTGCTGATCGATGCCTTTGCGGCCTTTTCTCTCCCGGCACCCGAGCCGCTGATCGGCGCCCTGTATGGCGGCGCCCTGTGCGGCCTGGGCCTGGGTGTGGTTTTTGTTTCCGGCACTTCCACCGGCGGCTCTGATATCCTGGTGCGGCTGCTGAAGCTGCGTTGGCGGAACGTTCCCATTGGGCAGATCTCCATGAGCTTTGATGCTCTGGTGGTTCTATTGACAGGCCTGGTGTTCCGGGACCTGAATACGGCACTGTATACCGGCGTTACCGTGTTCCTCTGCGGCAAGGTGGTGGATGCGGTGGTTTATGGTTTCGACTATTCCAAGGTGGTGCTGATCATCTCCTCCGAATATGAGGCTATAGCCGAAGCCATCGGCAGAAAGCTGGACCGGGGTGCTACCTTCCTTCATGCCGAAGGCAGCTTTACTCACCGGGAGACCAAGGTGGTGCTGGCGGCGGTAAGGCGGCAGCAAATCGCGGAACTGAAAGAGTTGGTGATGGCCATCGATCCTGGTGCGTTTGTCATCGTCCAGGAGGCCCACCAGGTGCTGGGAGATGGTTTTTCCCGTTACTCCAGAGATTCTCTTTGATTGCGAAAGGAGGGCGTTATGAAACCCAGAATCCTATATTTGACAGTGTTCCTTTGCTTGTTGCTTACCGGCTGCAGCTGGTTTGACGGCAGCTATGTCCATGTAACGCCCCACCGGGAGCAGGGAAGCAGCAGTCAGGGAGAGGCGGTTTCTGCCTCCAACTATTCCCAGCTTCTGAGTGTTCTGGAGGGCATGGTCAGCTCCGGCACGGAAAGCGGCGTTATCAATGTGGCCAATTACGACCGGGACATGGTGGAAGTCAATATGACCGCCGCGGTGCAGTATGTCCGAAACCGGTATCCTGTAGGCGCCTATGCGGTGGAGCAGATGGAATTTGAAGTGGGAACCAACAGCGGTAAGCCTGCCATTGCGGTGAACGTGACCTATCGGCACAGCCGCATTGAGATCCAGAGGATCCAGAAGGTGGAGACCATGGAGGAGGCGGAAATAATCATCGGTGAGGCGCTGAAGTCCTACGATGCGGCAGTGGTCCTTCAGGTGCAGGAATTTCAGGAAATGGATTTTTCCCAGCTTGTGAAGGATTTCGCGGAGGAACAGCCAGAATCCATTATGGAAACCCCTCAGGTTACCGCCGGCATCTATGGCAGCGGCACTGCCCGGGTAGTGGAGCTGGCCTTTACATACCAGAACAGCCGGGACCAGCTGCGTCAGATGCAGAGCCAGGTCCAGCCGGTGTTTGATTCCGCTGCCCTGTACGTCAGCGGTGATGGCTCGGACAATCAGAAGTATTCCCAGCTTTACGCGTTCCTGATGGAGCGGTTTGATTACAAGCAGGAGACCTCCATTACCCCTGCATACAGCCTGCTGCGCCACGGTGTTGGCGACAGCCGGGCCTTTGCGGTGGTGTATGCTTCCATGTGCCGCCGTGCCGGGCTGGAATGCAGGATTGTTACCGGCACCCGCAACGGTGAACCCTGGACCTGGAACATGGTGCGCGATGGAGAGCTGTATTTCCATGTGGACCTGCTGCGCAGCAGTCTGTCCGGCGGCTTCCGGGAGTATACCGATGGG
Source organism: Oscillospiraceae bacterium (assembly GCA_036308745.1). Taxonomy (GTDB): domain Bacteria; phylum Bacillota; class Clostridia; order Oscillospirales; family Oscillospiraceae; genus Faecousia. The sequence goes on from JAXJVC010000114.1 coordinate 2,187, forward strand.
GAAATGGGCGGATATGTGTGGGACTACTCTAACTATCCTGCCTGTAATCTTCCTTATGTACCGCTGGAGACGGAAACGCCTGCTCAGACGGAATCAGCGGATATTCCGCAGGCTCCTACAGAAAAATTTGAATAATTTTAAAAAAGGGCTTGACATTTTCGGAAATGATGATATAATGCATCATGTCCGTTGCGGGTGTAGCTCATCCGGTAGAGCGCCACCTTGCCAAGGTGGAGGTAGCGAGTTCGAGCCTCGTCACCCGCTCCATAAAAAGAAA
>JAXJVC010000115.1:0-2046 GCA_036308745.1 Oscillospiraceae bacterium
ATCTGCTTTTCGGTCTCGCCGCCGCCCTTGGCAAGCAGGATCTGGGCATCCTCGATGGCGGGGGTGTCCAGAGGGGCAAAGCCGTAGGAAGCATAGGTAGTGCGCAGGATCTCCACCATTTTCTCGAAACGGATCTGCTTGGAGGGCAGAAGCTCCATAAATCCGGACAGTGTCCGGGGCTTGATAATATCCATAATGATTTCCTTTCCAAAAAAGAATGTCATTGCGAGGAGCGAAGCGACGTGGCAATCTCCATAGTCGAAGGGGATTGCCACGCCAGTGTACGCACTGGCTCGCAATGACAGCATTTATTTGCGGGCTTGTGTAAAAATCAGAATCTGGGCTTGCTATGCAGCATTTCTCTCCAATCCAGGTCGCCCCGCTGCAGGCCCATGATGAGCATTTCAGCGGAAGCCAGGTTGGTGGCAATGGGGACATTGTGCTTGTCGCAGTGACGGATGGTCTCGATCATCTGGCTGTCGTCCCAGGGCTCGGTGGTGTTGGGATCGGTGAACAGCAGCACCAGATCGATCTCGTTGTAGGCGATGCGGGCATTGATCTGCTGGTGGCCGCCCTGCTTATGGGACAGCAGCAGGGTAATGGGCAGACCGGTATTGTCTGCGATCAGGCGGCCGGTGGTGGCTGTGGCGAACAGGTTGTGCTTCATCAGAACGCTTTTGTAGGCGGTGCAGAACTGAACCATCAGTTCCTTCTTCTTGTCGTGCGCCAGAAATGCAATATTCACGTCAGTCACTCCTCAATTTCTATATATAAATGGGGTTTATCGCAGGTTTATAGGTTCGCTGATGCCCTGGATGCGCTTGGCGATCCGGCGGTATGCCTTGGCGGCGTCACAGCGTTTTGCGTATTTTAGCAAGGGCTGTCCAAAGGAAGCAGCCAGCGTTACATTGGGGTCCTCCAGCACCACGCCGATCAGGGGCAGGCCGGCGGTGTCCATCACATCATCAATGGTCAGGCGTACGGTTTTCAGCATTTCCCGCTGGATCCGGTTCACCACCAGACGGACCTGGGTCTTGCCCATCAGGTCCAGGATATCGCCCACCCGGGCGGCATCCCGCACCGCGGCAGGTCCCGCGCCGGTGACCAGCAGAAACCGGTCCGCCACCTGGGAAACCAGCCGGAATCCGGCATCCACTCCCGCAGGGGCATCCAGAAAAATATAATCAAAGGAATCCCGGGCCTTTTGCAGCATATCGCCAAATGCCATCGGGTCGATCTTTTCCACCGCCCGGTTCATGGGCGCTGTCAGGAAGGCCAGATTTTCATACAGAGGATGCGGCGTGGCACGTTCCAGGGGGTAGCCACCCTCCGAAATATCCAGGAATGACAAGGCGCCGCATTCGCTCATTCCCAGGGAAATGTCCAGGTTCCTCAGGCCCACATCGCAGTCGATGCACAGCACCCGCTTCCCCTCCGCGGCCAGGGCAGTGGCGATTCCGGCGCAGACCGAGGTTTTCCCCGTTCCGCCCTTGCCGGACAGAACCGCAAACAGTTCGCCCAAGCGTATCGCCTCCTAACCAAAGTTTGGTATCATTATAAAGCAATATCGCACAAAAAGCAAGAACAATTTGGGGTAGATTCAAATGATATTCATCACAATTCACAAAAAGCCGCTGCTTTGCTGGAATGTTCCTCCAATTTTTCCGGATTGCACCCGCCACCGTAAAAAAGGTGTTGCACCGTAGCGGAAACTGCGATATAATTATTTTGTAAAAATACGGGCAAAGGCCCGAATATTGGAGGAATGATTCCCATGTTCAATGCTATGATCGAAACTCTGAAGGCAAATCCCCGGAAGATTGTTTTCACTGAGGGCCACGATGCCCGTATCCTGGAAGCTACCGCCCGTCTGGTGGAAGGCGGCTTCCTGACCCCCATCCTCATCGGCAATGTGGAAGAAGTCAAGGCCAACGCTGCCAAGGGCGGCTTCAACATCGAGGGTGTTGAAATCATCGATCCCCTGACCTACGAAGGCATGGACGCCATGGTCGAGAAGATGGTGGAGCTGCGCAAGGGCAAGATGTC
>JAXJVC010000116.1:0-2273 GCA_036308745.1 Oscillospiraceae bacterium
CTTCAATACCAAGGGGGATGCCAGGATCACCAGAATGGGCGCCAGATAGTAGCACAATGTAGCAGTTGCCACGGAAGTGTAATTGTAAGCTTCGAACAGGAAGATCCAGTTAAAGCCGATGGCGATACCGGAGATCAGCAGACGCCAGAAATTCTGCCGGATGGCGGCCCGGTCAAACTTCTGACGGCGCAGCACCACAATGGCTGTCAGAAACAGACAGCCCACGATGCCCCGGACCAGGGCCACAAGACTGGAGGATAGGGGAATATAGCGCCGCAGGATGCCGATGGTTCCGAAGATACACATGGAAGCGATCAGCATATTCCGGCTGGATTTTTGCGTTTGGTTCATGGATGACACCTGCCTTTTTGGCCTATTATATTTCCTTTTCCGACAAATGTAAAGGACTTTACTTTTTAGGGATTTATGATATGATGAAAGCAAAAACGGAGGTATTTCCCATGGCAGATTTCAAGCAGATGTATTATGACAAGCGGGCACAGGTGCTGGTAAAGAACCTGAAAAGCCGACATTTTGATGCCTATTACTGTGCGGACAAGGAATCCGCGCTGGAGAAGGCACTGGAACTGATCCCCAAGGGCGCCTCCGTGGGCTGGGGCGGCAGTGTATCTGCCCAGCAGATCGGCCTGATGGATGCGGTTCGCTCCGGGGAGTATGATGCCATCGACCGGGACAAGTACGAAGATCCTGCGGATAAGGTCAAGGCCATGAAGCGGAGTCTGACGGCGGATGTATTCCTGACCGGCGCCAACGCTATCAGCCTGGACGGCCAGATGGTGAATGTGGACGGCAATGCCAACCGGGTGGCTGCCATCTGCTACGGACCGGATTCTGTTATCGTCATCGCTGGCATGAACAAGGTAGAGGATACCCTGGAAGCTGCCATCACCCGGGCAAGAACTGTGGCTGCCCCTATGAACAAGCAGCGGTTCCTGAACGGCACTACCCCCTGTGAGGTCACCGGTGCCTGCGCTGACTGCAGAAGCGAGGGCTGCATCTGCAATCAGATCGTGATCACCCGTGGCTCCCGTCCCGCCGGCCGGATCAAGTTCATCATTGTGGGTGAGGAGCTGGGCTTCTAACTATGCGACTCTGTCCGTGACTGCGGGCAGGGTGCAGAAAATCCCTTGTGCCTTGAATTTTTCGCGGTATCGTAGGGAAAACATTTTGGAGGGATCTTTTTGCTTGCCAAGCTCCGTATTCTGGTCAGAAAGCATTGGGATATTCTGGCATACCTGGTTTTTGGTGTGCTGACCACAGCGGTAAACTATGTGGTCTATTTGCCCTGCTATAATCTTCTGGGGCTGTCTGCCGCCGTCAGCAACGCCATCGCGTGGGTGGCAGCGGTGGCCTTTGCTTACCTGACCAATAAACCCTTTGTATTTAAGAGCCACGACTGGTCCCTGGGAACCGTGATCCCTGAACTGACAAAGTTCCTTGGCTGCCGCCTTGGTTCCGGCTTTGCGGAGACCGCCATCCTGTTTATCACCGTGGACCTCCTTGGCTGGAACGGAAATCTGTGGAAACTGCTCACCAGCGTTCTGGTGGTGATTCTGAATTATGCCGCCAGCAAGCTGCTGGTTTTCCGAACATGACCCCCTGCGCCCATTGCCCCATCCCGGCAGTGGGCGCTTATGTTTTTCCTGGGAATATGTTTACAAATTATTCTAAAAGTCAAGGATGTCTATGGTATAATAAAAAGAAAACCCTAAGTTGGAGTGATGTGAAATGGCATTTGTTGAATTTCATGATGTGGGGAAGACCTACCAGATGGGTGAGGTCTCCATCAATGCGCTGCATGATACTTCCTTTGAAGTGGAAAAGGGGGAGCTTGTGGTGATCGTAGGCCCTTCCGGCGCGGGCAAGACCACCCTTTTGAATATCTTAGGGGGCATGGATACCCTGACCACAGGTAAGGTGTATCTGGATGGACGGGAGATCTCAGCCCTGAACCGGAAGCAGCTTACGGAATACCGCCGCTACGATGTGGGCTTTGTATTCCAGTTTTATAATCTCATCGGCAATCTGACGGCTCTGGAAAATGTGGAGCTGGCCAATCAGATCTGTAAGGAGCCTCTGGACGCAGCCCAGGTACTGAAAGATGTGGGGCTGGAATCTCGCATGAAGAATTTCCCCAGCCAGCTTTCCGGTGGTGAGCAGCAGCGCGTGGCCATTGCCCGTGCCCTGGCAAAGAATCCCAAACTACTGCTGTGTGATGAACCCACCGGCGCCCTGGATTATCAGACCGGCAA
>JAXJVC010000117.1:0-6171 GCA_036308745.1 Oscillospiraceae bacterium
CCATGGAGGCGTCCGATGTCCTCTACGGTGTGACTATGCAGGAGCAGGGTGTGTCGAAGCTGCTGCGTCTGGATCTGAACCAGATGGAGGAGTATCTGGGTATCGTGGAATAAAAGAGGAGTATATATGGGCTTTTTTGATAAAATCAAGGCCGGTCTTGCCAAGACACGGGCCATGTTTACCGAGACACTGAATGAGGTGTTCGACAACAGCGATGCCATCGATGATGATTTCTTCGATGAGTTGGAGGAAACCTTGATCCTGGCGGACCTGGGTATGGATACCGTAAACAAGCTGATGAAGGAACTGCGCTACCGGGTGGTCAACCGTGGCCTCACCACCACCGAGCATGTGAAATTCAACCTGAAGCTGATCCTTAACGATATGTTGAATGTGGGTTCTTCTGAGCTGAATCTCAGCACCAGCCCCTCTGTGATCCTGGTCATCGGTGTCAACGGCGTGGGCAAGACCACCACCATCGGCAAGATTGCCAAGCAGCTGGTGGACCAGGGCAAGAAGGTGACCCTGGTGGCAGGCGATACCTTCCGTGCCGCTGCCGCCGACCAGCTGGAGATCTGGGCAAACCGCACCGGTGCGGGCATCGTCCGCCAGCATGAGGGTGCGGATCCCGCTTCCGTGGTGTTTGACGGCATCCAGTCCGCCAAGGCCAAGGGCAGCGATGTGATCATTATCGATACCGCAGGCCGCCTGCATAACAAGACCAATCTGATGAACGAGCTGAACAAGATCAGCCGCATTGTAAACCGGGAACTGCCTGACGCGGCCAAGGAAGTGCTGCTGGTTCTGGACGGTACCACCGGCCAGAACGGCCTGATCCAGGCCAAGCAGTTCAAGGAGATCGCGGGTGTCACCTCTGTGGCCATCACCAAGCTGGACGGCACCGCCAAGGGCGGCATCGTCATTGCTGTGGCGGATGCCCTGCAGATCCCCGTCAAGTTCGTGGGTGTGGGCGAGCAGGCAGACGACCTGATGCCTTTTATCGCCAAGGACTTCGTGGATGCCTTGATTCAGTAAGTTGTGTCATTGCGAGCCAGTGCGCACACTGGCGTGGCAATCTCCTAAATAACAGGGGATTCCCACGTCGCACGGCTTCCTCGGAATGACAGGAGGTTTGAAAATATGAAAGTAGTATTAGCAAGCAAGAATAAGCACAAGCTGGTAGAGATCAGCAAGATCACCGAGAAGTTTGATATGGAGCTGGTGCTTCAGTCTGAGCTGGGTGTGGATATTGACGTAGAGGAGACCGGCACCACCTTTGAGGAAAATTCCTTCCTCAAGGCGGAGGCTGTGATGAAGGCCACCGGCCTGCCCGCCCTGGCGGATGATTCCGGCATCGCGGTGGATGCCCTAAACGGTGAACCCGGCATATATTCTGCCCGGTACGGCTTTGATGAGACCCTGGATGACTGGGGCCGCCTGGAGCTGTTGCTGAAAAATACGGAGCAGGTCCCTGATGGGGAGCGTCAGGCCCAGTTCGTCTGCGTTATCACTATGGTCACTCCTGAGGGACAGACCATCCAGGCACGGGGCGAGATCCACGGCGAACTGCTCCGGGCTCCTGTGGGCAAGAACGGCTTCGGCTATGATCCCATTTTCTACTATCCGCCCTATGGCAAGTCCACGGCGGAAATGAGCCCCGAGGAGAAGAATCAGGTCTCCCACCGGGCCAATGCACTGAAAGTTTTTTATGAGAAGTTGAAGGAGGCAGGTTATGCTGACAAGTAAACAGCGCAGCGAGTTCCGCGCCCGGGCCAATGACCTGGAAACCACCCTGATGGTGGGTAAGGAAGGTGTTACCGAAAACGTGATCGCGGAAGCCGAACGGCTTCTGACTGCCCGGGAATTGATCAAGGGTAAGGTCTTGGAAACAGCCCTGATGTCCGCCCGGGAAGTGAGCGATGCCATTTGTGAAGCCACTGGTGCCGATGGCGTGTCCTGTGTCGGCTCCAAGTTCGTTATCTACCGTTTCAGCGAAAAGTGCCAGGAGGAGCGGAATGCTGCCGGCCGGGCCAAGCGAAAGGAAACTCCCAAGTCTAAGTCCGACCCTGTCCGCAAGGGTATCCGCGCCCGCCGTCAGGCAGAAAAGAAGGTCAAGGAGCAGCGCAACGCCTATTTCAAGGAAAAGGCCATTGAGCGCGCCATCGAACGGGATCGGGAAAAGCAGCTTAGAAATCAAGATTAAAAGCCTCCCCTATCAGGGGAGATGCCCCGAAGGGGCGGAGGGGTGACACCCCTCAGTCACCTTCGGTGACAGCTCCCTTCGAGGGGAGCCAAGTATAGAGGAGGGTGCAAATGGAACGAATCGGCATCTATGGCGGAACCTTTAACCCACCCCACATCGGGCATATCCAGGCGGCAAAGCAGGCAGTGGAGCGCATGGGACTTTCTGCGCTTTTGATGATCCCTGACCGCATTGCGCCCCATAAGGTCTTACCGCCCAATTCCCCTACCTCCCAGCAGCGTCTGGAGATGGTGCGCATCGCCGCGTCCAACTGTCCCGGGATTGAAGTTTCCGACATGGAACTGCGCCGGGAGGGTGTCAGCTACACCTGGGAAACGGTGGATGCGCTGAGGAAACGATACCCTGATGCCGAGCTGGTGCTGTTTATGGGCACCGATATGTTCCTGTCCTTCCATACCTGGAAAAATCCTGAATTTATTCTGAAAAACGCCACCCTGGCAGTATTCTGCCGTGGAGAGAAGGGCGAAGCTTCCACTATTGCGGCGAAAAAGACTGAGTTGGAAGCCCAGGGGGCAAAAGTGGAGCTGGTACACAACGACGTACTGCCCATTTCCTCCACTCAGCTTCGCCGGCTGCTGGCCTTCCAGTGCGCCGATGCTTTCCTGCCCGCCGGGGTAGGGGAGTACATCCAAAAGAACGGCCTGTATGAAGTTGGCGCGGACTGGAGAAACCTTCCCATGCCGGAACTGGAACAGGTGGTGGTCCGCCTGCTGAAGCCCAACCGGGTAAACCACGTTCTGGGTTGCCGGGATACGGCTGTGGAGCTGGCAAGGCGCTGGGGTGCTGACGAGACCGATGCCGCCCGTGCGGGCATCCTCCACGATATTACCAAGGCTCTGGACGGCCCTCTGCAATTGACATTGTGTGATGCTTATGGTAAAGTATTAGGTGATTTTTCCAAAAAATACCCCAAAACCCTTCACGCTTTGACAGGAAGCCTGGTAGCAGAGCGGATTTTTGGGGAAAATGAAGCTGTGGTTTCCGCTATCGAAAGTCACACCACAGGAAAAGCGGACATGAATCTGCTTGAAACCATCATTTATGTGGCAGACTATATGGAGCCCAACCGGAACTTCCCCGGCGTGGAGAGACTCCGGGAACTGGCTTACTCCGATATCGCCGCCGCATTGAAGCTGGGATTGGAAATGACCCTGGAGCATTTGAAGCGGCAGGGAAGCGAGGTTTCTCCCGAATCCCGGGAGGCGCTGGCCTGGCTGAACCGAAAATAAAATCTCCCTCGCAGGGGTAATGTCATGAAAAGCTGTGTCATTCCGAGCCAGTGCGCACACTGGCGTGGGAATCTCCGAAACGGAAAGAGATTGCCATACCAGTTTGAGGACTGGTTCGCAATGACATCATAACACGGTGAAATTACCCTGAGAGGGGAGCAATGATACAGATTTTCCAGAAAGGAAAGATATTATGTTAACTCCTAAAGAGATCGCCTATGAAGTAACTAAGGCACTGGATGCCAAGAAGGGCATGGACATCAAGCTCCTGAAGATCGATGAGGTCAGCACCCTGGCCGACTATTTCCTGATCTGCACCGGTACCTCCAACACCCACGTCCGGACCCTCTGCGACTACGCAGAGTATACCCTGGAGCAGCTGGGCGAGCCCATGCTGGGCCGTGAGGGCCACCGTGGCAACAGTTGGGAACTGCTGGACTATGGCACCATCGTGGTCCACGTGTTCACCGAGGATGCCCGGAAGTTCTACGACCTGGAACGCCTGTGGGCCGACGCAGAGCAGATCAATATCGACGACATTGTTATCAAAGAGTAATATGAATTGACAGTTGACAGTTATGGTATTGCCCTCGGCAATGGTTTTTATCTGCCGCGCAGCAGTTCCTTAATTTTCAACTTTCAATTAAAAATATGAGGTGTTTACCATGAATTATGATTTTTCCGCCATTGAAGCCAAATGGCACAAATACTGGGAGGAAAACGACACCTTCCATACCGATGTCTGGGACTTCTCCAAGCCCAAGTACTATGTTCTGGATATGTTCCCCTATCCCTCCGGCGTGGGCCTCCACGCAGGCCATCCCGAGGGCTATACCGCTACCGATATCATGTCCCGTATGAAGCGGATGCAGGGCTACAATGTGCTGCACCCCATGGGCTATGACTCCTTCGGTCTGCCTGCTGAGCAGTATGCTGTCTCTACCGGCAACCACCCCAACGGCTTTACCCAGAAGAACATCGAGACCTTCTCCAATCAGCTGAAGGAGCTGGGCTTTGACTATGACTGGTCCAAGGTGATCGCTACTTCCGATCCCTCTTTCTATAAGTGGACCCAGTGGATCTTTAAGAAGCTCTACGAAGCAGGTTATGCCAAGCGCATCGAGATGCCTGTCAACTGGTGTGAGGAGCTGGGCACCGTTCTCAGCAACGACGAGGTCATCGACGGCAAGTCCGAGCGCGGCGGCTACCCCGTTGTGAAGAAGAATATGATGCAGTGGGTCATCGACCAGCCTGCCTTTGCGGAAAAACTGCTGGAGGGTCTGGAGGAGATCGATTGGCCCGAATCCACCAAGGAAATCCAGCGCAACTGGATCGGCAAGTCCACCGGTGTGGAAGTGGACTTCAAGCTGGTAGGCGGCGGCGATTTCTCCATCTACACCACCTGTATCGAGACCATCTACGGCATCACCTTCATGGTCCTGGCTCCCGACGGAAAGATCGTCCAGTCCCTGATGGACCGGGTGGAGAACAAGGAAGAAGTCCAGGCGTACATCGACGAGACCGTCAAGAAGAGCGACATGGACCGTACCGAGCTGAACAAGACCAAGTCCGGCTGTCCTCTGAAGGGCGTTTATGCCATCAACCCTGTCAACGGCAAGGAAGTCCCTGTGTTCATCGGTGACTTCGTCCTGGCCAACTACGGCACCGGCGCCGTTATGGCAGTTCCCAGCCACGACCAGCGTGACTTTGAGTACGCCATCGCCCATAACATCCCTATGATCCAGGTCATTGAGGGCCGGGATGTCAGCGAGCGGGCTTTTGAAAAGCAGGACTACCTGGGCAAGGGCTGTAAGCTCGTCAACTCCGAGGAGTTCACCGGCCTGACGGTGGAGGAGGCCAAGGAGGCCATCACCTGTAAGCTGGAAAAGGCCGGCGTTGCCAGAAGAAAGAACAACTACCACTTCCGTGAGTGGATCTTCGCCCGTCAGCGTTACTGGGGCGAGCCTGTTCCTTGTGTCTACACCGAGGACGGCGAGACCGTCTTCCTGCCCGACGAGGAACTGCCCCTGATCCTGCCTGAACTGGAGGACTATAAGGGCCGCAACGGCCAGGCACCTCTGGAGAATGCCGCCGAGTGGAAGCAGTATGACCGCAATGGCATCAAGGGCATCCGGGAAACCTCTACCATGCCCGGCTCCGCAGGTTCCTCCTGGTATTTCCTGCGCTATATCGATCCCAACAACGACAAGACCTTCTGCGATCCTGAGCTGATGAAGCACTGGATGCCCGTTGACCTGTATGTGGGCGGCCCTGAGCACGCTGTTGGCCACCTGATGTACTCCCGTATCTGGAACCGGTTCCTGTATGACAACGGCCTGTCTCCTGTGAAGGAACCCTTCAAGAAGCTGGTCCACCAGGGTATGATCCTGGGTGAGAACGGCATCAAGATGGGCAAGCGCTTCCCTGAGTTCGTGGTCAACCCCAGCGATGTGGTTCGGGAGTACGGCGCCGATACTCTGCGGCTGTATGAGATGTTCATGGGTCCCCTGGAGGTCTCCAAGCCCTGGAGCACCACCGGTGTTGCCGGTGCCAAGAAGTTCATCAACCGTGTCTGGAACTTCTTCTCCGAGACCGCCAATATCACCGATACCGACGATGGCAAGCTGACCAAGATCTACCATCAGACCGTAAAGAAGGTCACCTCCGACTTTGAGTCTC
>JAXJVC010000118.1:0-1840 GCA_036308745.1 Oscillospiraceae bacterium
CCTGGTGGAGGCCGCCGGCGGACTGCACGACAAGACCGAGCGAGTCATTAGCGGCGGCCCCATGATGGGCTTTGCCCAGAGCGACCTGAGCGTTCATGTCATCAAGGCTACCAACTCCAGTCTGTGCCTGCTGAAGGATGTGAACGGTGCGGCGGAGAACCCGGTGTGTCTGCGCTGCGGAAAGTGCGTGGGTGTCTGCCCTATGCGGCTGCAGCCCCTGTATATGTACCGTTTCGTCAATGCGGAGCGCCTTGACGAGCTGGAGCGGCTGAACCTGCTGGATTGCATCGAGTGCGGCAGCTGCGCCTTTACCTGTCCCGGAAAACTTCCCCTGGTGGAGCGATTCCGTAAGGGCAAACAAATGTTAAGGGAGGCGAAAGCAAAATGAAACTGACCGTTGCTTCCTCTCCTCATATCCGAGGAAATTTCCGCACCAACCGCATAATGCTGGATGTGGTGCTGGCGCTGATGCCTGCCCTGGCTGTGGGCGTATGGATGCTGGGCATCCGGGCGCTGGCAGTTACCGCCGTCTGTGCCGTCAGCGCAGTGGCGGCTGAGTGGCTGTATAGCGTCTTCACCAAGACCAGAAACACCACCGTTGACGGTTCTGCCCTGGTCACCGGTGTGCTGCTGGCTATGACCCTGCCTCATACCGTGCCTTACTGGCAGGCAGTGTTGGGCAGCGTGTTCGCCATCATTATCGTCAAGGCCCTCTGCGGCGGATTGGGACAGAATATTTTCAATCCCGCTCTGGCTGCAAGAGCCTTCCTGATGCTCATTTGGCCTGTGGGCCTGACCCGGTACGCTGGATTGGACGGTGTTACCGCAGCTACTCCTCTGCACCATATGGTCATGCCTGCCCTGCCCGAGGAGAGTCTGATGGATATGTTCCTGGGCAGATGCCCCGGCTCCATTGGCGAGCTGTCCGCTCTGGCACTGCTGCTGGGCGGCGCATACCTGGTTTACCGCAAGGTGATCTCTGTCCGCATTCCCGCGGCTTATCTGGGAACGATGGCGGTGCTGACCCTGGTGTTCGCCAAGACCGATGCCCCTGTGGACTGGATGCTTTACAGCCTGCTGTCCGGCGGTGTCATGCTGGGTGCCATCTTTATGGCTACCGACTATGCCACTTCTCCTGCCACGGCTATGGGTCAGATCGTCTACGGTATCGGCTGCGGCGTGCTGACTGTGATCTTCCGTTACTACGGAATTTTCCCTGAGGGTGTTACCTATGCCATTCTGATTATGAATGCGTTTGTCTGGGTCATTGACCGCTATACCGCGCCCCGGCGCTTTGGTGTCCAGAAAGGAGGGGAGGCCAAGTGAAAAAAGATATCCTGCTTCCCATCCTGACCATTGCCCTGGCAGCCCTGGTTCTGTTCGGCGCCGCCTTTGGTCTCAAGGGCGTTGCTGCAGAAAATGCCCAGGCGGAACATCTGAAGCTGATGCAGACCCTGCTTCCCGGCAGTGAGACCTTTACAGCTGAAGCCTATGCAGGTGACGATGCCAACATCCGCTCTGTCCACAAGGGTGAAAACGGTTTTGTCATCGAGACTGTCACCTACGGCTATGCCGGTGAGATCACCATGTACATTGGCGTCAGCAACGAGGGTAAGGTTACCGGCCTGGTGGTCCGGGAGCTGTCCGAGACCTTTGGCCTGGGTGCCAATGCCCTGACGGACCATGTGTTCCTGGCCCAGTTCCTGAACAGCTCCGGGGAATTTGCCGTGGCTACCTCTGGGGCTGATGCCTTCTCCGGCGCTACAGGAACCGTGGAGGAATCCACCGGGGATACGGTGGATGTGGATGCCATTACCGGCGCTACCGTCACATCCAAGGC
>JAXJVC010000119.1:0-2579 GCA_036308745.1 Oscillospiraceae bacterium
ATCAAACTGGAAAAGACCATAAAAAAAACTCCACTCTCTCTTTTTCGATATCCGTATTATACGGCCTTTTGCCGAAACTTGCAACCGGCATTTGGTAAAAATCACACGTATACACGTGTGGTTTCGGAAATCGCTCCGTCAAAAGCGGCTGCAGCCCCGAATCCCCCGGAAGCCCCGGACATGACGCCCATTGCCCTGGGGAATATTAAAGGTGAAGGAAATACCATACGCCCCGGCATTCTGCCGCAGGTAGCCCCAGAAGGATTTGGCAGGCATGGCAGACACCGCGTTATCCGTACACCAGTCGGTGTAGATCTCATACAGCCCCCGGGAAGAGATGCTGCTCTGGGGATCAAAGCGGAAATAGCCCTCGGACGCCATGAATTCCACCACGTTGTTTCCCTGGGCCATGGCTTCGCGCATATTGTCCTGGCTGGTCTGGCTGATGGTAAACCGGAAATCCTGTCCGATCAGCCGCAGCAGCCCCTCCAGGCACCACAGAAAAATCCCTTCGGTCTCATCCCTCAGCCGTCGGCCAAGATAGGGATCATCCACCCGGTTAGGGTCCCGCTCTTTGGCAGAGAGGATGATCTGGCGGCGGAAGAAGCCATGGCTCCGGTCATAGAGGGCCTGAAGGGTTCCGTTGCCGAAGGCCAGAAACCGGACAAACAGGTTGCCCTGGTAGCTCTGCTGCCCCTTGCGCTCCAGGTCCATGGGCAGCTCCGCGGTGATGATGGATTTCAGGTGGTTGGTCTGGGTCAGGGCCTCCAGCTTCAGATCATCATCCACCATCACCAGCAGATGCTCCAGGTCCGCCCGGGCAAAGGGGCTGGTCTCCACCTTTGCCAGAGAACCCTGGTTCATATTGCAGCCGAAGATGGATTTCATCACCACGCCGATGCGGCTCTTGCCCTCACCGCCCCTGCCGGTAATCAGGAGCATTTTCTGACCTACGGTGGTTGGGATCAGGCAGTAGCCCATGTATTCCTGGAGGGTCAGGATATCCATAGGCTCCAGCAGTTCCTCCAGAAATTTCTCCCACAGCACAGGCCGGGGAGCATCGGGGTTGTAGCGCACAGGCAGCCGATAGCGGCAGAACTGCTTGTCGGTGGAGAAGCCGTTCATCAGGCTGTAGGTGCCGTTGGCCACGTGGATAACGGTCTCCTGATGGGGAAGGCGTTCTCTTCTGCACTCCATCCGCAAGGCATTGAGAATGCTGTCCACCTTTCCCGCAAGGCCGCTGAGGATGTAGGGGGCGATCCGGTCATATATCTCCTTGCGCAGGGCGTTTTCGTCCACGATCCGCCCCTCCACGCCAAAGAAGGCGCCGTCCACCCAGCACAACGCCCGGGTGTAGAGAAATTCCTGGCAGAAGGCTGCCTCATCCACCTTGCTGCCCACCACCCAGTAGGGGGTCTGTGCTTCCATTTCCATTGTTCTTTTCCTCCTTAGAATAAGATTTCGAGGTCTCCCTCTTACCCTCTGGAGAAAAGCAGGGGAAAGTTGTCCTGAAACATACAACTATTTTCTATTTAATATATAAAAATACACGTGTATCTGTGTGGTACTCCTTATTTCATACACCACCTGTGGCGCGTCAGGAAGCAGTGCTTCGTCAAAAGCAAAAGCGCACCGCGATTTCCAAAACCACACGTGTATGGGTGTGGGAAAGGAAAGCCCTGCCGGGTGCGGCTTGCCTTTTGGGAAAAACTGTGGTAAGATACCCACCGAGACTTTTTACAAGGAGATACCCTATGCAGACCATTGCTGAAATTCTGGCCCAGGAATTGGGACAGAAACTGGAATATGTGGAAAACGTCATCTCCCTCATGGACGAAGGCAACACCATCCCCTTCATCGCCCGGTACCGTAAGGAGATGCACGGCGCTATGGACGACACCACCCTGCGCAATCTGGAGACACGGCTCACCTACCTGCGCAACCTCCAGACCCGCCGGGACGAGGTGAAAAAATCCATTGAGAACCAGGGCAAGCTCACCGAGGAGCTGTCCGCCGCTATCGATGCCGCCGCCACCATGACGGAAGTGGAGGATCTGTACCGGCCCTATAAGCAGAAGCGCCGCACCCGTGGCTCCATGGCCCGGGAAAAGGGCCTTGCGCCTCTGGCGGAAGCCATCTTTGCCCAGGACGGACAGGACCCCGCCCAGCTTGCCCAGGACTATATCGACCCCGAAAAGGGCGTGAATACCATTGAAGAAGCCTTACAGGGTGCTAATGACATCATTGCCGAGGACCTGTCCGACGATGCCGACATCCGCAAGAGCCTCCGGGAGCTGGTGATGCGCCGGGGTGTATTCACCTGCAAGGCCGTGGAGGACGCGGAGGAAAATGGCGTTTACAAGCTGTATTACGACTTCTCCCAGCCCATCTCCCGACTTCTGGATCATCAGATTCTGGCTATGAACCGGGGTGAGAAGGAAGGCATTCTGAAGCCCAATGTGGCACTTGTGGGCAATGAAGGCGCGGCTCTGGTATGCCGGGCTGCCCTGAAGCCCACCCTGCAGGTTTCCGCCTTCGTCCGTGCCGCCGCTGAGGATGCCTACGAGCGGCTGATCTTC
>JAXJVC010000120.1:0-3574 GCA_036308745.1 Oscillospiraceae bacterium
ACCAGATGCCTCCGCTCCAACAAGGTTGAGCGCGCCATCTGATTTCCCGTGGCTATAAAATACGCTGCTGATTTTCGGCAGCGTTTTTTATTTTGTACAAAGATTTGCAGAATATGAAAACAGGGCATCCCCGATTTTGGGGATGCCCTGAAAACTTCATGTCCGAAGGACACTTCATGGCGAAGTCGCTTCCTTTGCCCGAAGGGCAAACTTCATTCCAATCACAGCCAGCCGGGGTTTTCGGACTCAGCTTTCTTCTGACGGTTCATCAGACCGAGGAAAGCGGATTTGACCTCTGCGCCCTCATAAAGAACCTTGTAGGCGGCTTCCGTGATAGGCATATCGATGCCCTTGGCACGGCCCAGCTCGTAGGCGGACTTGGCGGCGTAGTAGCCTTCCACCACAGCGCCCACTTCCTTCATAGCGGTCTGGGTATCCTTGCCCTGACCGATGAGGATGCCTGCACGGCGGTTCCGGGAGTGCATGGAGGTGCAGGTGACGATCAGGTCGCCCACGCCGGCAAGTCCGGTGAAGGTCTCCTTCTTTGCACCCAGGGCAACGCCCAGCCGGGCGGTTTCGGTCAGACCACGGGTCATCAGCATGGCCTTGGTGTTGTCACCGCAGCCCAGGCCGTCGGTGATGCCGGCGCACAGGGCGATGACGTTTTTCAGGGCCGCACCCAGCTCTGCGCCCACAGGGTCAGCGCTGGTGTAAACCCGGAGGCAGTCTGCCATAAAGGCATCCTGGACGAACTCGGCCTTCTGCTGGTCAAAGCTGGCAGCCAGCAGACCGGTGGGTACATCGATGGCCACTTCCTCGGCGTGGCTGGGGCCGGTGAGGGCTACCACATCCCGGCCGGTCTCCTGGGCCACCACCTCGCTCATGCGCATATGGGTACCGGCTTCCAGACCCTTAGTGACGGACACCACAACGGCATCCTGGTCGATGTAGGGGGTCACTGCCCGGCAGACGCTGCGGGCAGGGAAGGAGGGACTGGCCATGACCACCAGCTTGCAGCCGGCGACGCAGCTGTAGTCGCCGCTGATTTTGAGACCCTCGGGCAGCACCGCCGCGGGCAGGCGGGGGTTACGCCGGGTGGTTTCCATTTCGGGGATCAGTTCTTTTTCGTAGGTCCACATGGTTACATCGTGGCCGTTTTTACACAGGCGGATGGCCAGGGCAGTACCCCAGGCACCGCTGCCGACAACTGCAGCTTTCATTTTTGCTTTCCTTTCCCTAACAGGTTGGTTTTTCGTTCCTCGCCCCGGATCAGGCGGAGGATGTTACTCCGGTGCATGAAGATGGTCAGTATGCTCATAAAGAGGCCGCCCAGCATCACGGGCAGATTGTTATGATGGAAGATTACGAACCCTGCACCAAAGGTGGCAGCAGCCAGGACGCTGCCCAGGGAAACGTAGCGGGTGATCAGGTAGGCGCTGAAGAAGACCACTGCGATCATAGCGCCGATGCGCCAGTCGATCATCCATGCCACGACCCAGCCGCTGAGGATGCCCTTGCCGCCTCGGAAGCCCTGCAAGGCAGGGAAGTCATGGCCCAGCATGACACAGGCCCCGCCCAGGACCTTGCCCTCCAGAGCCAGGTCGTAGGGTTCGAAGACCAGTCCTGCCAGCAGACAGGCGAGAACGGCTTTGAACACATCAATGAGGATCACCAGCACGGAACGACCTGCGCCATAGTTGCGGATAAAGTTTGTCAGGCCGGCGTTGCCACTGCCGTGGGTACGCACATCGTCGTGAAGCATGGCGGAGACGCAGATAGCGCCGTTATGGTTGCCCAGGAAATAGCACACCAGGGCGGTAATGAGGATTCGCAGGAGCATCAGTCGTCCTCCTTGTCGCCCTTCTGACGGATGGTAATCCGGATGGGCGTACCCTGAAGGCCGAATACATCACGGATCTGGTTTTCCAGATACCGCTGGTAGGAGAAGTGGAACAGTCGGGCATCATTACAGAAGATGACGAAGTGAGGGGGCTTGGTGCTGGCCTGGGTCATATAGTAGATCTTCAGGCGGCGGCCCTTGTCCGTGGGGGGCTGGACCCGGGCGGTGGCGTCAGCCAGGACGCTGTTCAGCGCACCGGTGGTGATGCGGCTGGTGTTCTGGGCGTTCACATCCTGGATCATCTGGTAGAGCTTGTCTACCCGGGAGCCGGTGAGGGCAGACAGGAACAGCACGGGAGCGTAGGTCATGTAGCTCAGGCCATCCCGGACGGCGGCTTCCATGTCCCGCATGGTGTTGGTCTCCTTGTTCTCCACTGCGTCCCACTTGTTGACCACGATGATGGCGGCCTTGCCTGCCTCGTGGACCAGACCGGCGATCTTGGTGTCCTGCTCGGTAACGCCGTCGTTGGCATCAATGAGGATCAGGCACACATCCGCCCGCTCAATGGCGTTGATGGACCGCATATTGGAGTATTTTTCAATGGCATCGTCCACCTTGCTCTTCCGGCGCATACCGGCGGTGTCGATGAAGCAGTACTTGCCGGTCTCATTTTCAAAGTAGGAGTCGATGGCATCCCGGGTGGTGCCTGCCACGTTGGAGACGATGACTCGCTCCTCGCCAAGAATCCGGTTGAGAAGGCTGGACTTACCCACGTTGGGCTTGCCCACGATGGCGACCTTGATGATGTCGCTTTCTTCCTCGTCAGAATCGTCTTCGGGGATGTTGTCCAGGACCCAGTCCAGCAGGTCGCCGGTGCCGTGACCGTGGACAGCGGAGGTCTCAAACAGGTCGCCGATGCCCAGGGAATAGAACTCGAAGACATCGGGGTTCACCAGACCGATGGAGTCGCACTTGTTGACGGCCAGGGCCACGGGCTTGCCGCACTTGCGCAGCATGGTGGCCACATCCTGGTCGGCGGCGGTGACACCGCTGCGGACATCCACCACCATGATGATGGCATCGGCCAGCTCAATGCCGATCTCTGCCTGACGGCGCATGAACTTCAGCATATCATTCTCGGTGCCGGGCTCAATACCGCCGGTATCCACCAGAGAGAAGGTGCGGCTGCACCATTCGCAGTCACCGTAGATCCGGTCCCGGGTGACACCGGGGGTATCCTCCACGATGGAGGTGCGGTGTCCGGTAAGTTTATTGAACAGCATGGATTTGCCTACATTGGGGCGGCCCACAATGGCCACCAGAGGTTTTGCCATGAGAAACACTTCCTTTCCATATAAAGGGATATCTAATCTATTATTGCACAAGTTCACTGCAAAAGCAATGAAAACTTGGGATATTTACAAAAAGTTAGAAGTTGGGAACCGTCCTGATCTGACAACGAAACAGAAAGGGAGATTTTTCGAACCGGGCGTGCCCAAAGGATGGAGGATGATTGCCGCAGCGAAGGCTCGTATTGTCAGCGGGCACTGCCCGCAAACGGAAAAAGAGGAAAGCCCGAAAGCCTTCCTCTTGCATTTCCGCATTTGCCTTATGCCTTACTCAGCCTCAACAGCCAGGACCTGACGGCCATTGTAGGAACCGCAAGCCTTGCAAGCTCTGTGGGGCATAACGGGCTCACCGCACTTGGGGCAAACCGCAACGCTGGGAGCGGTC
>JAXJVC010000121.1:0-6306 GCA_036308745.1 Oscillospiraceae bacterium
ATATGAAATCTACAAGCTGATCAATGATCTCGTGGAGGGAGGACGCAGTGTCCTGATGATCTCCTCTGAGATGGAGGAGCTGATCGGCATGTCCGACCGCATCATCGTACTCGCGGAAGGCAAAATGACCGGCGAGCTGCAGAAGGAAGAATTCAATTCGGACACCATCATGGCGTATGCGTCCGGCATTACAGAATAAGAAGGAGGTTTCCTGACGTGGATAATTCAAAACAGCTTCTCAAGTCAAATGCCATCTGGCTGGTGTTTATTCTTGAGGTCATAATCTTCGCGGTCGCCAGCAAAGGCGCTTTCGTCAGCGGAGGCAATATCATCAACATCTCCAGGCAGGTCTCCTATTACGGTATCGCCTCCATCGGCATGACCTTCGTCATCCTGATCGCGGGCATCGACCTGTCCATCGGTTCCATCATCACCCTGGTCAACGTAATCTGCGCCTTCATGATGGTCAACATGGGCCTGAACATGTGGGTTGCGATCCTGATTTCCCTGATCGTGGCCACTGCCATCGGTCTGCTCAACGGCTCCATGGTCTCCCGGATCGGCATCCCCGCCCTGATCGCCACCTTCTCCACCCAGACCATCTTTGAAGGTGTTGCTTACCTGATCTCCGGCGGCCGCCCGATCTCCGGTCTGCCCGCGGCCTTCTCCATCTTCGGCCGTGACACCATCGGCCCGGTGCCGATCTGCGCCATCATCATGATCCTGTGCTTCGCTCTCGGCAGCTTTATCCTGAACAAGACCTTCTTTGGCCGTTACTTTTACGCCATCGGCGGTAACGAGGAAGCTGCAGAGCTTTCCGGAATCCGTGTCAACAGGATGAAGACCCTGATCTACTCTCTGTCCGGCCTGTTTGCCGGCCTTGCCGGTATCGTCCTGCTCTCCCGTTCCAACTCCGCACAGAGTACCGTCGGTAAGGGCATGGAATTCGACGTCATCACCTGCGTCGTCCTGGGCGGCGTATCCGTCAACGGCGGTGTCGGCCGCATGTCCGGCGTCGTGGCCGGCGTGCTTATCATCGGCTGCCTCACCAACGGCATGATCCTGATGGATGTCAGTGAATATATTCAGATGGTCGTCAAGGGCATCGTCCTTGCAGTCGCCGTCGGTATCGACTGCATGAGCAAGAAGCGCCAGGCCACCTGATGCACTGAGCGTGTCGGGCATCCTGATGCGCAAAGGGGCTTGCGCTGACTGAAAATAACGGGCAGGCTCATGGCCGCAGTGCGGTAAGAGCCTGCCTGTCCTCTGTTAACAGAGATTTAATTCCGTAATCCAAAAGAAGGAGTGCAGCTATGAATCCAAAAGATGCGATTCTCCGGGGCGAGACTGCCCTGGGCATTGAATTCGGTTCCACCCGGATCAAGGGTGTGCTGATCGACTATGACGGCAATGTTCTGGCCACCGGTGCCTATGAGTGGGAAAACTCCCTCATTGACGGCATCTGGACCTATGCCCTCTCGGACGCGGAAAAGGGCCTGCAGGCCTGCTACTCTGACCTGCGTCAGGAAGTAGAGGAAAAATACGGCATTCGTCCCGAGACTTTCGGTGCCATCGGCGTCAGCGCCATGATGCACGGTTATATCGCTCTGGACAAGGAAGACCGTCAGGTAGCTCCCTTCCAGACCTGGCGAAACACAAATACCACCCCTGCGGCAGATGCCCTCACGGAAGCGCTGGATTTCAATATCCCTCTGCGCTGGTCCGCCGCCCATCTCTATCAGAGAATGCTGGACAAGGAAGCCCACGTATCCCAGGTAGCTTCCGTCTTCACACTGGCCGCCTACATGCACTACCGTCTCACGGGAGAGAAGGTCATCGGTATCGGCGACGCAGCGGGTATGTTCCCCATCGATTCAGACAAGGGTGACTACAACGAGGCTATGGTGCAGATCTTTGACCGGATGGCCGCTGAGGCGGGCTTCCCTCTGCACCTGCGGGATGTCTTCCCCAAAGTGCTCTCTGCCGGCGATGCGGCAGGAGTGCTCACGAAGGAAGGCGCAGCCCTGCTGGACGAGACCGGTGCGGTCAAGCCCGGGATCCCGCTTTGTCCTCCCGAGGGTGACGCGGGCACCGGCATGACAGCCACCAATTCCGTAGCTCCCCGGACCGGCAATCTCTCTGCCGGCACCAGCACCTTTGCCATGGTGGTCCTGGAGCGTCAGCTCTCCAAACTGTACCGCGAGATCGACATGGTGACCACGCCCTCCGGCTTCCCGGTGGCCATGTCCCATGCCAACAACGGCACCACCGACCTCAACGCCCTGGTGGGCATGTTCAAGGAATTCTGTGATCTGATGGGAATTGAGGCGGATATGGGTACCCTCTTCGGCAAACTCTATACCCACGCCCTCACCGGCGATCCGGACTGCGGCGGCCTTCTGGCTTACGGCTATTACTCCGGAGAAAACATCACCTTCATCAACGAAGGACGTCCCCTCTATGTCCGCACCCCGGACAGCCGATTCAACCTTGCCAACTTCATGCGCGTAAATCTCTATACTTCCCTGGGCGCAGTAAAGCTGGGCATGGACATCCTGCTCAAGCAGGAAGGCGTAAAGCTCGACCGGATCATGGGCCACGGCGGCCTGTTCAAAACACCGCTGGTAATGCAGAAGGTGCTTGCTGCAGCAGTCAACACTCCTGTGACCGTCATGGCTACCGCCTCTGAAGGCGGCGCCTGGGGCATCGCCCTGCTGGCTGCCTACCTGGCTGACGGCAAAAAAGACGGCAAACTCGAAGATTACCTTGACAATCGCGTTTTCAAGGATCTGACCGGCGCAGCCGTCGCTCCCGATCCCGCCGACGTAGCCGGTTTCGAGACTTTCACCGAGCACTATGTCAAAGGTCTGGCTGTCGAGAAAGCAGCTATCGAAGCGATCGACTGGTGATAAAGCAGTTTATTTTGTAATAAAACAATCGATTTATAAATATTTCATTTGAATAACAAATCGGTCTGAATAAAGGAGAACACTATGAAAGACACAATGATTCAGCAGCTCATGACCGAACCGAAGAAAATCACCTTCCGTGAAGTCCCTGTCCCCAAACCTGGTCCCGATCAGGTGCTGGTCAAGATTAAAAAGATCGGTATCTGCGGCAGTGACATCCACGTTTTCCACGGTACCCATCCCTATACCTCCTATCCCGTGACCCAGGGCCATGAGGTCTCCGCCCAGGTAGAGGCTGTAGGCGAATATGTTCCCGACATCAAGCCCGGCGAAAGGGTGACCATCGAGCCTCAGGTCTTCTGCGGCCGCTGCTATCCCTGCCTCCACGGCAAATATAATCTCTGCGAAAAGCTGAAGGTCATGGGTTTCCAGACCACCGGCACCGCCAGTGAATACTTCGCGGTGGATTCCTCCAAGGTCACGAAGCTCCCCGACGGTCTCACCTACAGTGAAGGAGCCATGATCGAGCCTCTGTCCGTCGCAGTCCACGCGGCAAAGCGCTTCCCCGATCTGAAGGGCGCCAATACGGTCGTCCTGGGCTGCGGCCCCATCGGAATCCTTCTGATCCAGTCCCTCAAAGCACTGGGTGCGGCGCATGTCCTTGCTACCGATATCTCCGATACAAGACTTGCTCTTGCAAAGGAGCTGGGAGCAGACTGGGTCGTGAACACTATGAAGGAAGACTATGCCAAAGCAGTCCTGGATGCCTACGGCCCCGATAAGGCAGACGTGGTCTATGAGTGCGCAGGTTCCGATATCACCATGGATCAGGCCATCCAGAACGCCCGGAAGGGCAGCACGATCATCCTGGTCGCAGTCTTTGGAAAGATGGCCAACGTGGATCTGGCCAAGCTCAACGACTCCGAGCTTGACCTCAACACTTCCATGATGTACCGCCACGAGGACTATGTGGACGCTATCCGTCTTGTGGACGAAGGCAAGATCAAACTTGGTCCCCTGCAGAGCGCTCACTTCGCTTTTGCGGATTATCAGAAGGCCTACGAGTATATTGACAACAACCGGGAGACCACCATGAAGGTTCTCATCGATGTGGATCCCACGGAGGAATAAGACATGAAACTGACCTATGAAGGCCTGAAGGACCGGACTGTCTGGGCTGCCGCAGGAATCGACCTTCCGGATTACGATCCGGAGGCAGTGAGCCTTCACACCAGGGAACACCCCGTCTGGGTCCACCTGGGCATCGGCAACATTTTCCGCTTTTTCCTGGGCGGTATCGCCGACCGGCTCCTGCGGGAGAATCTGACGGACCGGGGTATCACCTGTGTGGAAACCTTCGACTATGAAATCGTGGACCGGATCTATCAGCCTTTTGACAACCTGGCCCTGGCTGTGACCCTGTACAAGGACGGGTCGCAGAAACGCCGGGTCCTGGGTTCCCTCTCCGAAGCTCTGGCCCTCCGCCCCGGGGACAAGGAGGCAAGGGACCGGCTTACACAGATCTTCACTGATCCCGGCCTGCAAATGGTCTCTTTTACCATTACGGAAAAGGGCTACGCCCTGCACGGCGCTGACGGCGGCTGGCTTGCCCCCGCTCTGAAGGACGCGCAGGAAGGGCCTGAGAAAGCCGGGACCGCCATGGGCCTGGTCACAGCCATGCTGGCGGAGCGCTGGAAGGCCGGGAAGGCGCCCCTTGCTCTGGTGAGCATGGACAATGTCTCCCAGAACGGCAAAAAACTCCGGGAAAGCGTTCTGGAACTGGCCGGCTGCTGGGTAGAGAAAGGCTTTCTGCCCGCGGATTTCCTGGAATGGATCTCGGATGAGACCCGCGTCAGCTTTCCCTGGTCCATGATCGATAAAATCACTCCCCGCCCTGTCGAAGCCGTAGCAACGGCGCTGACGGAGGCAGGCGTAGAGAATATGGACATCCTTGTCACAAACAGGCAGACCTGGATCGCTCCCTTCGTCAATGCCGAAGAGCCCCAGTATCTGGTGGTGGAAGACCGTTTCCCCAACGGACGGCCGCCCCTGGAGAAGGCCGGTGTCTATATGACAGACCGGGTCACGGTGAACAAATCCGAGAGGATGAAGGTCACCGCCTGCCTCAACCCCATCCACACCGCAGTGTGCACATTCGACCGCCTGCTGGGCTATGAGCTCTTTGCCGACGGCATGTCGGATCCGGAACTGAATGCCCTTGCCTGTAAAGTAGGCTATGACGAAGGCCTGCCCGTGGTGGAGAGCCCCGGCATTCTGGATCCCAAAGCCTTCCTGGACGAGGTCCTCACCCAGCGCTTCCCCAATGCGGGCCTGGGCGATACCAGCGCCCGGATCGCAGTGGACATCTCCCAGATGCTGGCGATCCGCTTCGGCGAGACCATCAAGGCAACTCAGGCGGCATACGGTTCCGCAGACCGCCTGGTCGGCATCCCTCTTGCCATCGCCGGATGGATCCGCTACCTGCTGGCAGTCGACGATACGGGAGCTCCCTTTGAGCTTTCTCCGGATCCCATGCTGCCCCAGCTCAAAGAACAGCTCAGCACACTTTGCTGGAATGATCCCGAAAGCCTGACCGGACAGTTGCAGCCCATCCTCTCCAACGAGCGCCTGTTTGGTGTAGATCTCTACGCCATCGGACTCGGAGACCGGATCGAGTCCATGGTCCGCTCCATGCTCTCCGGCCCCGGCGCTGTCCGCAGCACCCTTCAGGCTCATCTCTCCAAATGATGCCGACGCCCACTACACCAGTTTTTTACCTGCACGCAAAAGGCACAGGAAGGAGTATTCCCCTGGAACTGGTTACACCATACAGTTCCTGACCAGTGCGTTTGCCTGCCCGCCTCAGACCCGGGAATTGCCCGCAGATAATTTCCGACAATAACCATAGTAGTTTGGAAAGCGATCCGCCGGCAGTTCCTTACTGCGGCAGGAGCAGACGCACTGAACGAACCAGAATCAGAAAGGATTCTTTTATGAACATTCAGGAATTGAAAAAAATGGCAAATGAGGTCAGAAAGAACATCCTGGTGGCAACCCATGCCGCCAAATCCGGACACCCCGGAGGCTCTCTTTCTGCCGCTGAAGTTTACACCTATCTCTATTTCCAAGAGATGAACATCGATCCCCAAAACCCCAAAGACCCTGACCGCGACCGCTTTGTCCTGTCCAAGGGACACACCGCTCCGGGCCTTTATTCCACCCTTGCGCTCCGCGGCTATTTCCCCGCAGAGTGGCTTACGACCCTCCGGCAGACAGGATCGAACCTGCAGGGTCATCCCTGCATGGACCATACCCCCGGCATTGACCAGAACACCGGCTCCCTCGGGCAGGGTGTCTCCTCTGCAGTCGGCATGGCCATGTTTGCCAAAATGAACGG
>JAXJVC010000122.1:0-2870 GCA_036308745.1 Oscillospiraceae bacterium
ACTGCTGAGAGCCTGGGTCTGCGTAAGATCGGCCAGGTCACCATCCAGCCCGACAACACCCAGACCCGCGGCAAGATCGCTAAGATCGCTTTCATGCTGCAGGTCACCGAAGTTGAGTAAGGAGGAGAAGAACAATGAAGCTTCATGAACTTTCTCCCGTTGCCGGCTCTACTCATGTCGGCAAGCGTAAGGGTCGTGGCGTCGGCACCGGCAACGGTAAGACCGGCGGCCGTGGCCACAAGGGCCAGAAGGCCCGTTCCGGCGGCAAGGTCCGCGTTGGCTTCGAAGGCGGCCAGATGCCTCTGGTCCGTCGTATCCCCAAGCGCGGCTTCAACAACATCTTTGCTAAGCCCCTGACTTCTGTCAACCTGGCTGTGCTGAACCGTTTTGAGGACGGTGCTGTTGTGGATGCTGCTGCTCTGATTGAGGCAGGCGTTATCGCTGCTTGCCCCAACGGTCTGAAGGTGCTGGGCAACGGCACTCTGACCAAGAAGGTTACTGTTAAGGCCGCGGCTTTCTCTGAGTCTGCTAAGGAAAAGATCGAGCAGGCAGGCGGAAAGGCCGAGGTGGTTTAAGTGTTACAGACACTTCGCAATGCTTGGAAGATTCCTGAACTGCGGAAGAAGATCATCTTCACCCTGTTCATCCTGCTGATCTATCGTGTGGGTAACGTGATTCCCGTTCCCTACATCGATACGCTGACGCTGGCAAGCTACTTCGATAATGTCCTCTCTAACACCATCCTGGGCCTGTACAATGCGATGTCCGGTTCCGCCTTCTCTCAGGCGACCGTCTTCGCACTGGGCATCCAGCCCTACATTAACTCTTCCATCATCATCCAGCTGCTGACCATTGCCATTCCCGCCCTGGAGCGGCTGGCAAAGGACGGCGGTGAGGAAGGCAAGAAGAAGATCAACCTGATCACCCGGTACACCACCGTGGGTCTGGGCCTTCTGATGGGTTGGGCTTACTACATGATGCTGGTTAACTACGAGGCATCCTATGGTCTGTCCATCATCACCCACCAGGGCTTCCTGCCCGGTCTGGTCATCGTTCTGGCCTTCACCGCCGGCTCCGCCATGGTCATGTGGCTGGGCGAGCAGATCACTGAGTTCGGCATTGGCAACGGCATCTCCATGATCCTGTTTGCCAACATCATCTCCGGCATCCCCGCCATGGTGGGCAACCTGTTCTCCATGGTCTGGTGGCAGATTATTATCGTGCTGGTCGGCATGGCCGCTCTGATCCTGTTCATCGTCTTCATCAACGACGCCGAGCGCCGGATCCCCATCCAGTATGCAAAGCGCGTTGTTGGCCGCAAGATCTACGGCGGCCAGAACACCAACCTGCCCATCAAGGTGGCCATGTCTGGTGTTATGCCTGTCATCTTCGCACAGTCCATCTGCTCCCTGCCTGCAACCATCTGCGCATTCACCGGTGTCGGTGAGGGCAACTGGTGGTATGACAACCTGTGGAGCTCTCAGAGCTGGGCTTACGCGATTGTCTACTTCCTGATGATCTTCTTCTTCAGCTGGTTCTACTCCACCATTCAGTACGATACCGTGGAGATTGCCAACAACCTGAAGAGCAACGGCGGTTTCATTCCTGGCTTCCGTCCCGGTAAGCCCACCGCTGAGTTCATTCAGAAGGTCATCAATAAGATCATTGTCTTTGGTGCTGTTTACCTCGGCATCGTCGCCCTGCTGCCCATTGTTGCCGGCAACCTGATGAGTGGTGTCCGGTACCTGGCCATCGGCGGCACCTCCGTCATCATCGTCGTGGGCGTTGCCCTGGAGACTGTGAAGGCCCTGGAGGCTCAGATGCTGATGCGGCACTACAAGGGCTTCCTGGACTAAGATCAGGAGGTATGGCAGGATGAATCTCATTCTACTGGGCGCTCCCGGCGCCGGAAAGGGGACACAGGCAGAGCTGCTTGTCGAGAAGCTCTCCATCCCCGCCATCTCTACCGGGAACATGCTCCGTGAGGCTATGGCCAATGGTACGGAGCTGGGTAAAAAGGTTAAGCAGTATATGGACGACGGTCTCCTGGTTCCCGACGAGCTGATTCTCGGCATCGTCGCGGAGCGGGTGACCCAGCCCGACTGCGCTAACGGCTTCATCCTGGACGGGGTGCCCCGCACCCTGGCCCAGGCGGAAGCCCTGGAAGCCAAGGGCGTCAAGATTGACCATGTGGTTTCCATTGAGGTTGACGACAGCGAGATCGAAGGCCGTATGACCGGCCGTCGTGTGTGCGGCAAGTGCGGCGCCAGCTATCACGTTGTTGCCAATCCCCCTAAGACAGAAGGTGTCTGCGACCAGTGCGGCAGCGAGCTGATCATCCGTAAGGATGACGCGCCCGAGACCGTCCGTAAGCGCCTGCAGGTCTATCATGCTTCCACCGAGGTCCTGAAAGACTTCTATGGTAAGCTGGGCCGGCTGGTTATGGTCAATGGCTCCCAGTCTATTGAAGGTGCCAATGAGGATATCCTCAAGGCGATAGGGGCTCAGGTATGATCACAATCAAAAATGAGCGTGAACTGGAGTCGATGCGTAAGGCCTGTAAAATTACCGCGGCAGCCCGTGCTTTGGCAGGGGAAATGGTAAGACCGGGCGTTTCGACAAAAGCGATAGACCAGGCCGTCCACGATTATATCGTGAGTCAGGGCGCGAAACCGTCGTTCCTGAACTACCACGGCTTCCCTGCAAGCGCGTGCATCAGTGTCAACAGTGCCGTTGTCCATGGCATTCCCGGAGGCTATGTCCTGAAGGAAGGCGACATCGTTACCGTTGATGTGGGTGCGTTCTATAAGGGATTTCATGGTGATTGTGCAGCAACCTTTGCCTGTGGTGCCATCAGCACCGAAGCTCAG
>JAXJVC010000123.1:0-6842 GCA_036308745.1 Oscillospiraceae bacterium
AAGATCGGCCTGGACTACGTTTCCTGCTCTCCCTTCCGCGTGCCCATCGCACGTCTGGCCGCTGCACAGGCTGCTATCAAAACTGGGGAGGCCTAATCTGTACTTCAGGTTTTCCATCGGATACGAGGATGCTGCTGCATACAGAAAAGCCAAGGGTCAGTATTTAAGACCCTCTCAGTGGGAAGATCTTACTTGTGAGGTCTTTATCTGAATAAGTTTTATCCCGGGTTACCAGAAATGGTAACCCGGGATTTTTTCGTTTTGCGGCACATTCGACTCGTTTCTGCCGGAGCGGTAAAATCATAGCAGAAAACAAGCAAAGGAGGCTTGAATATGAACATCCCATCCATCCGCTCCGGGGATTACTTCATCCCGGATCTGAAACTAACTGAGGAAACCCGGCCTATCGGTAAATGGGGCCGTATGCACCGGGATTACCTCAAAGAACACCACCCCATCCGGTTCACCAACCTGGTTTTGTCCGGCAACCTTTGGACATACCTTGCCGATCTGAACGAGCAGGCCCAGCAGCGCATGGAAACCCTGATTGTCCAAATGCAGTCCGCAGATGGTATCACAGAAGCGCTGAAAGCTGCCGATTCACTGGACTGGACCCAGCGTATGAACAACATCACCGCCAGAGCGGAGGAAATCATCCGGGAGGAGCTGATCTACAATGAATAACATCGCCCAGCGACTGAAAGCATACATCAAAGCGCACCCCTTTGATCCCGGTGACAGCGACTGCGAAACCGTCTTGGATCAGCTTTACCAAGTCTATCAGGAATCCCACGAATCCGACCCGCCGGATATCCGGGATGGCTTCCGGGAATTAGATGACCTGCTGCGAAATTTGCCATTGGAAGATAATAATACCGTCTTTAACCTCTGCTGCAGCCTCTGTACCGCCTATGAGCATAAAGCATTCCTGGATGGCCTTCAATATGGAGCACACCTTGTGCTGGAATTACGAAAATAATTATGAGCCACAGTTTCGCCCTCCGAAACTGTGGCTCATAGTGTTATGCAGCAGTTTTATAGCCTGATACAGCTGTCACGCTCTACGATTCTATGCGGAATCACAATCTTGGTTGCCGACAGATTGGGATTCTCTGCATGGTTGATGATCTGCGCTGCAGCCTCCTGACCAAGCTGATAGGAATTAATGTCTACTGCTGTCAGCTGGGGAGATGCCAGTTGTGCATAGAGGGAATTATTAAATGCAATGATGGAGACATCATTAGGAATGGAAAGTCCCATCTGCACGCAGCAGCGTTCCAGTGCCAGGGCCAGCATATCATCACTGACCACGAATGCAGTGGGACGATCTGCCATGCTTAACATCTTATTTAAGTCATCGGACTGCGTGGCATTCACACTTTCCATCTCCACACAGTAATCCTGACGTACAGGCAGATTGTGGAGCATGAGGGAAAGCTGATAACCGGCACGGCGATCAGAAGCATACATAAAATCATTAATGCTGCCAATATATCCGATACGGCGATGTCCCAGATTGTATAGATAATCCGCAGCCTCCCTGCCTGCCAGCAGATTGTCGTTATCAATGCATATCGTCTGGCTTGCCAGTTCATCAGGCTTGCCCACAACAACATACAGCAAACCCTGTTCGCAGAGATAATTTACAACAATATCGTCTTTTCTGGAATACAGCATAATGAATCCATCTACGCTGTTGCTGCGATGGAGAGTTCGAATGGACTGGAGGATTTCCTCGTAGTCCTTGCCGGTAACAATCGTGCTGGCAACCTGACGCTGATTGCAAATCTGGCTGATGCCCCGGATCGCCTTAAGATAAAAGGAATTCTCATAGGCCTCCCGGTCAGACGGGGGAAGAACAATGCCAATATTCTTAATCGTCCGTGCGGTCGGCGTTTCCTGGGTGGCGGAAAGCTCATAGCCAAGCTCTTCGATTGCCTGTAGCACACGATCGCGAGTTTCTTTGCTGATTGCAGGGTTGTTGTTACATACACGGGACACGGTGGAGGGAGAAACACCGGCGTGCTTTGCGACATCTTTTACGGTAACGGCCATTGTTGCACATCCTTTTATGAAATGATAATCGTCGTTTATGCAAACGTTTCATGATGTTTCATTGTAAGGCAAAATCCTTCAAAAGTCAAATGTTTTATTCCACGTGGGATAAACACCGGTTTTACGAGCGAAATATACACAAAATAAGCGCAAGGAAATTGTGCATTATGTAGAATTGGAAACGTTTTCAAAAAAGTTCTTGATTTATATGGATTTATGGTATACTATATTTTCAGAAACGTTGCAGAATCGTTGCAGAAACAAAATACAGTAAAGGGGTCAAACAATGAGCAGTAAAACCGAAACCGGACTCAAGTCCATCCTGGCTCCGCTCAGCGGTCAGGCAATCCCTCTGGAACAGGTTCCAGATGATGTTTTCTCCCAGAAGATCCTGGGCGACGGCATCGCAATCATTCCCACCGACGGCAAGATCTACGCGCCCGTCGACGGAGAAATCGCCACTGTTGCTGAAACTCTCCACGCCTATGGCTTCACTTCCGAAGACGGTCTGGAGATCCTGGTCCATGTGGGTCTGGACAGCGTCAAACTGAAGGGTGAAGGCTTCACAAGCCATGTTCAGGTGGGCGACAAGGTAAAGGCTGGCCAGCTGGTAGCTGAGGTTGATCTGAAGTTCCTGATCAGCCAGGGCGTACCCGCAACCACGCCTGTGCTGATCTGCGAAGGTGCAGAGGATGCTCAGCTGAACACCGTGACCGGCGATGTAAAGGCCGGAAAAACCAAGGTCATCACCTTGGGTGAGGAGCAGGCTATTGCAGCAGAAGCTGTGGAAGAGGTGCCTGCAAAGAAGAAGGGTATCAACTTCGACTTCCTGCAGAAGCTGGGTAAGGTCCTGATGACCGTTATTGCTGTTATGCCCGCTGCAGGCATCATGCTCAGCGTGGGTAAGCTGTTCCAGATGATGGATCTGAATCTGATGATCACCATCGGTTCCACCATGGAGAATATCGGCTGGGCAATCATCACCAATCTGCATATTCTCTTCGCGGCAGCTATCGGTGGTTCCTGGGCAAAGGAACGCTCCGGCGGTGCTTTTGCTGCAGTCATCTCCTTCATCCTGATCAACCGGATTACCGGTGCGGTCTTCGGTGTTACCAGTGATATGCTCTCCACTGCCGGTGCTACGGTCACCTCCTTCTTTGGTCAGGAGATGCTGGTTGAGAACTACTTCACCTCCATTCTGGGCGCTCCCGCGCTGAATATGGGTGTTTTTGTCGGTATCATCGCAGGTTTTGTGGGCGGTATGGTCTACAATAAGTTCTACAACTTCCGCTCTCTTCCCGATGCCCTGGCCTTCTTCAACGGCAAGCGGTTTGTGCCCCTGGCTGTGATCTTCTACTCCGCTATTGTGTCTCTTGTGATGGCTCTGGTTTGGCCTGTTGTTCAGACCGGCATCAACGCTTTTGGCGTGTGGATTGCAAACTCCGCAGAAACCTCCCCCATTTTGGCTCCCTTCATCTACGGCACCCTGGAGCGTCTGCTGCTGCCCTTCGGCCTGCACCACATGCTCACCATCCCCATGAACTACACCTCCTTCGGCGGCGAGTACATGATCCAGACCGGCATTACCGCAGGTTCCATGGTCTACGGTCAGGACCCCCTGTGGCTGGCATGGATCACCGACCTGATCAACTTCAAGGATGCAGGCGATATGGCAGCTTATGAGAACCTGCTGGCAACTGTCATCCCTGCCCGCTTCAAGGTTGGCCAGATGATCGGCGCAACCGGTCTGCTGACCGGTATTGCCTTGGCTATGTACCGTCACGTGGATGTCGATAAGCGTAAGAGCTACCGTTCCATGTTTATCTCCACCGTGCTGGCCGTATTCCTGACCGGCGTTACCGAACCCATTGAGTTCATGTTCATGTTCTGCGCCCTGCCTCTGTACATCGTCTATGCAATCCTGCAGGGCTGCGCCTTCGCAATGGCAGGTGTCATGGATTTGCGTCTGCACTCCTTTGGCAATCTGGAGTTCCTGACCCGTGTGCCCATGTCGCTGAAGGCTGGCCTGGGCGGTGACATCATTAACTTCATCATCTGCTGTGTCGCGTTCCTGGTGATCGGCTACTTCGTTGCCTACTTCATGATCAAGAAGTTCAAGTTCGCAACTCCCGGCCGTCTGGGTAACTACACCGATGAAAGCGAAGGCGAAGAGACTGCCGCTGTAGAGAACAAGGCAGCAGGCAACACTCAGGCAGAGCGTATTATCACCCTGCTGGGCGGTCGTGAAAACATCACTCTGGTAGATGCCTGCATGACTCGTCTGCGCGTTACCGTCAAGGATCTGGACAAGGTCGCTGACACCGCTGCCTGGAAGGCAGAGGGTGCTCTGGGCCTGATCAAGAAGGACAATGGTATTCAGGCCGTTTACGGTCCCAAGGCTGATGTCCTGAAATCCGATATTAACGATATTCTGTAAAATCCGTCACTGAAAACACTTGTCGGGGCTTACTCGACGTAAGCCCCGACTTTTTCCAAAGGGTGGGTATTATGAAAATTCTGACTCTGAACACACATTCTCTCCAGGAAGAAATCTATCAGCAGAAGCTGGAGTGGTTCGTAGAAGGTATTCTGAAAGAAAAGCCCGATATCATTGCTATGCAGGAAGTCAATCAGACCGCAGACGCGGAATTGATGGACGTGGAGATGCTGGAAGGCCAGTATCCCATTCCCGGCAGTATGAAAATACGCCAGGACAATCACGCTGCGCAAGTGGCATACCGTCTGCGTCAGGCAGGTGTCGAATGTTACTGGGCATGGCTTCCTATCAAACTGGGTTATGGCAAATATGATGAAGGTGTTGCTATTCTTAGCCTTGGCAGAAAGATTCGCTGTATTGACAAATTTCCGATCAGTAAGATCAATGACTACCAGAACTGGCGCACCCGGGCTGTTCTGGGTGTTCAGGTAGAAGGTCTGGACGACTGGTTCTACACCGTCC
Organism: Oscillospiraceae bacterium; assembly: GCA_036308745.1. GTDB lineage: Bacteria > Bacillota > Clostridia > Oscillospirales > Oscillospiraceae > Faecousia. Next base: position 5,015 of record JAXJVC010000123.1, read on the forward strand.
ACATGGGCTGGTGGGATGATGTTACGGAGCGGTTCCTGGATCAGTGGAACACGTTGAGTTGCTGCATTGCAACCAAGCGCTGCTACAGCACCATCTGGTTACTGGGAGACTTTAATGCCCCCGATCAGGTGCTGGGACAGAGCTATGAATACGTTACGGCCTGTGGATGGATCGATACGTATAAAACTGCCCAGTACAAGGACAGCGGTATTACTGTGCCCGGTACCATCGACGGTTGGCGGGAAAAGTTGACGGACAAAAACGCGGAGGGTATGCGCCTGGACTATATCTGGTGCAGCGAGAAAAAAGATATTTTCTCCTCAAGAGTTGTATTTAACGGAATGAATGAACCTGTGGTATCCGACCACTTCGGTGTCATGATCCAAGTAAAGGAGTAACAAACAATGAGCAGAGCAGCAGGCATCTTAATGCCCATCACCAGCCTGCCGGGCAAGTACGGCATTGGCTGTTTTTCCAAAGGAGCATATGCTTTCGTAGACTGGCTGAAGGATGCCGGTCAGACCTATTGGCAGATTTTGCCCATCCATCCGACTTCCTATGGCGATTCTCCTTATCAGTCCTTCTCCACCTTTGCGGGCAACCCCTATTTTATCGATCTGGAAGCCCTGATCGAAGAGGGTGTCCTGTCCCGGGAGGAATGCGACTCCATGGATTTTGGAGAATTTGAGGACGATATCGATTATGAGGAGTTGTACAAAAACCGATACATCCTCCTGGCAATGGCTTATGAGCGCAGCAACATCAGCCAGAATCCTGAGTACCAGAAGTTTGTTGCTGAGAATCGCTGGTGGCTGGATGATTACGCGCTTTTCATGGCTCTGAAGAATTTCTTTGACGGTCAGTGTTGGTACGAGTGGCCGGAAGACATCCGGCTGCGTTGGGGCTATGCACTGGACTATTATCGCCGTGAGCTGTACTTTGAAATTGAGTTCCAAATGTATCTGCAGTTCAAGTTCTTCCAGCAGTACTGGAGACTGAAGGCCTACGCCAACGAAAACAATATCAAGATTATCGGCGATATTCCCATTTACGTTGCCATGGACTCCGCTGATACCTGGGCACACCCCGAATTGTTCCAGCTGGACGAAAATAACATTCCTACCGCTGTAGCAGGATGTCCTCCGGACGGATTCTCTGCAACAGGCCAGCTCTGGGGCAATCCTCTGTACCGCTGGGACTACCATAAACAGACCGGCTACCAGTGGTGGCTGAGCCGCCTGTGGTATGTATATCAGCTCTACGATGTAACCCGTATTGACCATTTCCGCGGTTTCGATGAATACTATTCCATTCCTTATGGAGAAACCACCGCGATGAATGGTCACTGGGAAAAAGGCCCCGGAATCGATCTGTTCCGCTGTGTGGAATGGAATCTGGGCTGGCATGAAGTCATTGCGGAAGACCTGGGCTATGTAACGGATTCTGTCCGCCAGCTTGTCCGGGACAGTGGCTTTCCCGGTATGAAGGTGCTGGAATTTGCCTTCGACTCCCGGGACTCCGGCTCTGCAAATGACTATTTGCCCCATAATTATCACGAAAATTCTGTAGTCTATACAGGAACCCACGATAACGAAACGGTAGTGGGTTGGTTTGATACCATCTGCACCGCAGACCGGGCGCTGGCCAGAAATTACCTGTGTGACTACTACACTCCGGAAGAGGAGATATATAAACCCTTCATTGCGTTGGCAATGGGCAGCGTTGCCAAGTATTGCATTGTTCCCATTCAGGATTATCTGGGTCTGGACAACAGCTGCCGTATCAACAAGCCCTCCACCATCGGCTGCAACTGGCGCTGGCGTGTGAC
>JAXJVC010000124.1:0-1592 GCA_036308745.1 Oscillospiraceae bacterium
ATGCAACATACTCCACTGCGTAGCTCTCTGCACCGGCATTGACCAGCAGCAGAGGAGCATCCAGAGCGTATGCCACAGGACCGCCGCTCAGGCCGTCGGGGAAGTTGCGGGAGTATGCCAGGACAGCGGTGTCGGGATTCTCGAAGAATTCCTCAGCCACCTTCACGGAAGTCTCCTCACGGGACTGGCCAGCAACACGCTTGACCTCGCCATAGTTCTGCAGCTCCGTCTCGATCTCTGCGCTGACAGTGTTGGGACCGCCGACAATGTAGAAGGTGCAGTTCTCCACACGCTCCAGGAACTCGGTCTGATGAGCGTTCAGTTCAGAGGCCTTGCCATCAACCAGCAGGATGGGCAGGTTGGTAGCAGAAGCAGCCAGAGAGTCAGCAAAATTAGTGCCGGTGCAGACCAGGATCTTCTTGCCGTTCAGGCCAGCCTCGCCCAGAATCTCCAGGTTGGTCTGGTAACGGTCGGGGCCAGACAGTCTGGTGCAATCGATCTGGGCATCCTTCAGAGCAGTCTCAAAGGATGCGGAAACAGAGGAATTACCACCCAGAATGTAAACCTTGCCCTTTGCGCTGAGGTTCTCAGTAATGTAGGTCAGGATCTCTTCCTGGCTCTTTTCCTGAGTCAGCAGGATGGGGGCATCCAGCTCAGTAGCCAGGTAACTGCCGGACAGCGCATCGGGGAAGGAAGCGCCGCTGGCAACCACGATGTTGTCAAAGGTCTCGACTTCCTGGATCTCCTTCAGCAGTTCCGCAGCATCCAGAGCAGTTTCGTATCTGTCGGAACCGGAGACGCGGGTCACCTTGCTATCCTCCAGTTCGATCAGCTTGGAAGCAGTGTAAGCCACGGTCTTGGTCTCGCCGTTCACATCACACTCTGCCTCGCCGGCAGCCTGATAGACAGCGTAATCGTCGCCGTAGTAGCCCACAAATTCAGCATCAGCGGTGATCTTTTCCTTGGGGGTTGCGGTAATGGTTGCGTCATTCAGCAGGACATCCAGGTAGGGCTTGCGGGTTGCGCAGACATTGCCGCACTCCAGAGTGCTGAAAGTAACCTGGGTGTTATCCTTGGACCATTCTGCATCAGCGGGAACATAGTCGTGGCCAGCGCTGGCAACAGCGGCGTCGTACTCAGCCTTCTTACGCTCGTACTCCTCCTGCTCTTCCTCGGAGTTACCGCCCATGATGCCGCCCAGTCCGTTATCATCGGAAGGCTCCTTGGGCTCGCTGACAGCGTAGTCGCACATGGTGCAGACGTAGCAGAAGCCAGTGGTCCAGGCGTAGCCATCGTCCTTGGTGTAGGAGAGTTCGTCGAACTTACTGTAGCGGTGATCGTGGGCAGACTCCTCAACCTCGACGCGGGAACCAGCCTCGATGTGGCCGCAGGTGGTGCAGCGCTTCTCAGTGTAAGCGTTCACACCGCAGAAAGCATCAACAGAAACTTCCTCGTAGGTGTGCTCGGAACCAGTAAAGTGGGCCAGGCCCAGTTTCTCAACGAAGTTAGCGGTCCACATGAACTCATCGTTGTCGTTGGTCTGCTCCACGTAGCCATACTGCTCCAGCTCGCTGTCAGTATAGCCGCTGTCG
>JAXJVC010000125.1:0-6220 GCA_036308745.1 Oscillospiraceae bacterium
ACTGAAACTTCCCTGAACCCCTCTGCCAAGTTCCCCACTGCTTTCATTGAGAGAAAGAAGATGGAGTACTCCTACAACGATGGCGAGCTGTACTACTTCATGGATCAGGAAACCTTCGAGCTGGAGCATCTGGACGGCAGCGTTCTGGACGATGGTTTCAAGTTCGTTAAGGAGAACGACATCTGCACCGTCATGAGCTACAAGGGCAAGGTCTTCGGCGTCGAAGTCCCCAACTTTGTTGACCTGGTTGTTACCGAGACCGAGCCCGGCTTCGCTGGCAACACCGCTACCAACGTCACCAAGCCCGCTACCGTTGAGACCGGCGCTGAGGTGAAGGTGCCCCTCTTCATCAACGAGGGCGACAAGATCCAGATCGACACCCGTACCGGTGAGTACCTGGGCCGTTCCAAGGCTTAATTTCACATCCAATGCCCAAGCAGGGGACGATGCTCTCATCGTCCCCTCTTTCCAAAAAACATGAAAAGGAGCGTTTATTATGACGATTTCTGAAAAGTCCGCCTACCTGAAGGGCCTGATGGACGGCCTGAAGCTGAACACCGAGTCTGACGAGGGCAAGATGATTGCAGCCATCGTGGACCTGCTGGGCGACATGACCAAGCGGATCACCGACATTGAGGAGACCACCATCGCCATCTCCGATGAGCTGGACGAGATCGAGGAAGATCTGGACGCCATTGAGGACTTCATCATGGATGAGGATGACTTCGAGGACGAGGATGACGACGACTTCGACTGGGACGAGGATGAGGACTACGAGGAAGGCTTCGACTTCGGCGACGAGGATTCCACTATTTACGAGGTGGAGTGCGCTTGCGGCGAGATCATCAACTTTGATGAGGAAGTGCTGGAGCAGGGTAGCATGATTTGCCCCAACTGCGGCGAGACCCTGGAGTTCTCCCTGGAGGATGACGACGAGGAGTAACTTCCACCCTTAAAAAACAGACTGCCGCGGCGAGTACCGCGGCAGTTAACTTTATAGCAGCGTTGCTTCCCATTCCTTCTCCCGGAAGCCAGTAAGGACGGTACCGTCCTCCAGCACCACCAGGGGGCGCTTCACCAGCATACCATCGGTAGCCAGCAATTGAAGCTGTTCCTCTTCGCTCATGCCGGGAAGCTTATCCTTCAGCTCCAGCGCTTTGTATACCAGACCGCTGGTGTTGAAGAATTTCTTCAGGGGCAGTCCGCTGGAAGTAAACCAGCCTTTCAGTTCTTCGTAAGTGGGGTTCTCCTCCTTGATGTGCCGGGCGGTATAGGCGATGCCGTGGGCATCCAGCCATGCCTTTGCTTTTTTGCAGGTGGAGCAGGGGGGATATTCTAAAAACAGCATAGGATACACTCTCCTTTTTTCTGCATTATACTCTATTCTTTGCCCGTTGTCGATAGCGATAATTATTTTTGAAAAGGATAAAGATTTTCCTTGACAGAAAGCCAGTTCGATGCTATAATATCACCCGTGGTGAACAAACACCCGTGCCTATATGGGCCTTTAGCTCAGTTGGTCAGAGCCTCCGGCTCATAACCGGATAGTCCCGGGTTCAAGTCCCTGAAGGCCCACCAGTTATTTCAGGCCTTCCGCCTTGTAAATACATATAGGGGTATAGCTCAATTGGTAGAGCGGCGGTCTCCAAAACCGTAGGCTCAGGGTTCAAGTCCTTGTGCCCCTGCCAGTTAAACACCGTGTTTTTGTAAAAAAACACGGTGTTTTTCTTTGCTTATGTAACTTATTGGGTATTTTAGCTGGATTTTCAACCTGTTTCAACGCGAAACCAATCGTTTTTCCCTTACCAGCTTATCATTCACGGTTTTTTAAGCCGGTTTCACGCTTCCATAAAATTTCTGTGTTTTGGCAGCACTTTCCCGGGCCGTCGACTGAGATACATGGCAGTAAACATCCATGGTAAAAGCAGAAGTTGCATGTCCAAAATTCGACTGTACGTTTTTGATGTTATCACCAACTGCCAGAGAATTGACTGCTAAGCTATGTCGCAAATCATGGAACCGATTGTCCGGCAATCCTGCCCGCTCCAAAACCTTTTTGGGGTGCTTCGCAACCGTTCTGCGGACCAGATTCTTTCCATAACCGTGAACGTGAGAGATTCCCTGCACATATTCATGATAATTCTTTACATCAGGCATGGAACTCCCCCCGGTTTTCTGCATTCTATCATACTTGTGATCATGCCACAAGCCCCTCGGGGGGATCCAATTACAGATTGCTCTCCTTCCGGTTTGCACTCTTTCTCAGATAATTACCAATATTGGTCAGGCACATGAGCAGCGTCACCAGGAAAGCACCGGGAATCAGAATGATCCACCAGCTTCCGGTAAGCAGCGCCTTTTCCGACAAAGAAAGCATACTGCCCCAAGAGATGATCTCCAACGGCAGCCCCATACCCATAAAGCTGAGGGTAGACTCGGAACCGATGGCACCACGGACATTCATAACCACCATGAACATGATGGAGGCAATAAAGTTGGGAGCCAGGTGTTTCCGCAAAATGTGGAAGAACTTGCCGCCCATGCACTTCGATGCTACCACATACTCACTGTTTCGGATCTGCCGGACTTCAGTACGGATCACTTTGGCGATGGATGCCCAGCTGGTCACGCCGATGACGATGGATAGGGTCAGTACATTTGCTTCCCCTAAAATTGCCTGCAGGAACAGAACCAGCAGCAGACCTGGGACGCTGAGGAAAATCTCTGTAAAGCGCATCATCAGCGTATCCAGCCATTGGGGGGCAATACCATTGACAGAACCATAAACCACCGCAATAAAAGTAGAAATCAGTGTGGCCAGGAAACCGATGGTAATGGAGATCCGTCCACCGTACCAGATCCCGGAGAAAATGTCACGGCCCAGTGTATCGGTGCCAAACAGGAATTCTGTATTCGGGGCCTTATTATAATTCATCAGATCCAGATAGCTGGGATCCTTGGTCATCAGCATTTCCGCAAACAAACAGCACAGAACGATCGCACCCATCAATAAAACAGATACCCAGGGAAATCCTTTGCGTCTGCTCACTTTCTTTTTGGTTGCAGCAGGTTCGGGTCGGATGCCGACCATTGTAAAGAGTTTATCTTCCGTCATTCTTTGGTCACCTCCGAGGTTTCCACCACATCATTTGCCTTGATTCTGGGGTCGATTTTCTCATTGATAATCTGACCGATCAGATTACAGAAGATCACTAAAATTCCGGTCATCATGCAAAGCACCATCAACAGATTGTAGTCGTGATACCGGGCACTTTCATAGGACAATGCGCCAATGCCGGGATAGCTGAACACGGTTTCCACGATATAAGTGCCGCCCATCACATGGGGTACGGAAATGGCCATGATGCTGATGTAGGAGGGCAGGATATTACGCAGGCAATGCTTGAACATGATTTCCCTTTTGGACAATCCCTTGGATTTGCCCAACAGCACATAGTCCGCTCTGGTTTCCTCCAGCAGCTTGTTGCGAATCATATAAGCGTAGTACCACAAGTGCTGCAGCACCACGATGATCAGCGGAAGGATCAGATGTTCAATTCGATTCAGAACATCATCCTTGTAACCGATGTCATAAGCGCCGGAGCTCGGCAGCCAGTGCAGCGTCACCGCAAAGACCAGGATCAGCACCAAAGACAGCCAGAACTCCGGAATACAGCTGAGCAGTGTGCCTCCCTTACAGAGGATCCGATCCACCCATTTATCTTCGTACCAGGCGCAAAGCACACCCAGTAAAAGCGCTCCTGCAAAGGTGAGGACAAAACCGATTCCGCCCAGGATCAGGGTAAAGCTGATCCGCTGTCCGATGACTTCCATCACATCCTGCTTGTACTTAAAGGAGATGCCAAAGTCACCCTTTGCTGCGTTTTCTGCCCAGCGGATGTACTGGATATGGATGGGGTCGTTGAGTCCCAGCTTTCCCCGAGCTTCTTCCTTTTCCTGAACACTCATTTTCTCCACCCGCTCGCCGTAGTAGCTCATCAGCGGATCACCGGGAGCAAGGCGGGAGATATAGAATACTGCCACAGAAAGAATAAACACACTAAGCAAAAACACGAGTGTTTTTTTGCCGTAATAGACGAAAGGATTTCTTTTCATTTGGTATTCTCCTTTCGCAATACGAAGTGGCCGGGAGAAACTTCCACCATTGTTCCCTCACGGTCGAAGATTTCCTCGTCAAAGTCCATGTGTTTTCTGTTCCGCTCCGCTTTTGGGTCGGGAATGGGAATGGCGGAAAGCAGCGCCCTGGTGTAGGGGTGCTGAGGATTTGTATAAAGCTCAGAGGTGGGTGCAATCTCCACAAGCTTTCCGTGATACATAACACCGACCCGGTCACAGAGGTACTCCACCATAGAAAGGTCATGGGCAATGAACAGCATAGAGCAGCCGTGTTCCCGGTTGCAGTGGCGCAGCAGATTGACGATCTGTGCCTGGATGGACACATCCAAAGAGGCAATGGGCTCGTCAGCTACCAGCAATTCCGGCTCCATGGAAAGGGCACGGGCAATGGCCACACGCTGTCGCTGACCGCCGGAAAGCTCTGTAGGGTACTTGTCCAGATAGCTGCTGTCCATACCTACATAGCTTAACTGGAATTCCGCTTCTGCCCGCAGGCTTCCTCTGGAGGGTCTCATATGATGGATGGACATAGGTTCCGCGATAATATCTGCCACTGTCATACGCTGATTGAGGCTCGAGGTAGAGTCCTGGAAGATGATCTGGCGGTTCACTTCCAGTATTTTGTGGTGCTTCCGCTGCTGCGCCTTGTCACATACATTGATGCCATTGTAAAGAATCTTGCCTGCGGTGGGCCGATAAATATTCATAATGCACCGGGCAACAGTAGATTTTCCGGAGCCGGACTCACCCACAAGGCCGAAGATCTCGCCCTTCCTCATCTGGAAGGATACATCATCCACTGCTTTGATGACGGCATGCTTGCCCAGCTTGAACACATGGGAAAGGTGCTGTACATCCAGTAAAATCTCAGACATTACGTTTCCCTCCTATCGGTGATTCTACTTTCGGCGCTCTGGGATCAAGAAGCCAGGTTGCCGCATAGTGGGTGTCCGTGATCTTAAACATAGGCGGCTGTTTGTGATAATCAATCTCCAGAGCATATTCGTTACGGCAGGCAAAGGCATCACCCACAGGGGGATCGATCAGTGTAGGAGGCATACCGGGGATGGTCTTCAGTTCCTTAGCGCCCTTGTTCAGGGCAGGCAGGGACTGCATCAGACCCCAGGTATAGGGATGCCGGGGATCGTAGTACACTTCCTCGGCAGTGCCGATCTCTACGATCTTGCCTGCGTACATGATTGCCACCCGGTCAGCGCATCTTGCCACCACACCCAAATCGTGGGAAACAAGGATCGTGGCCGTACCCAGCCTGATTTGGATCTCCTTCAGCAGATCCAGGATTTGTGCCTGAATGGTCACATCCAATGCAGTGGTAGGCTCGTCTGCCAACAGGATCTTGGGATTCGCTGCCAGAGCGATAGCCATAACACTTCTCTGGCGCATACCGCCGGAGAAGTTGTAGGGGTACAGCTTATACCGCTCGTGGGGATGTTTGATACCCACCAGTTCCATCAGTTCAATAACCCGGTTGTACACTTCCTCTTTGGGGAGTTTTGGCTCGTGGACCAGAATCGCTTCGGCGATCTGCTTGCCGATGGGAATGGTGGGGTTCAAGGCTGTCATAGGGTCCTGGAAAATCATAGAGAACAGTTTGCCCCGGAGCTTGCGCATATCCTTATCTGAGAAATCCGTAATGTCAACACCGTTGACCCATATTTTACCGCCCTCGATCTTGGCAGACTTGGGCAGCAGCTTCATAATGGTCTTGCAGAGCATACTTTTTCCGCAGCCGGATTCGCCTACGATGGCAAGTACCTCACCGGGGTGAAGCTCAAGGCTGACATCCCGAACAGCCTGCACTTTGCCTGCCGGGGAAGCGATTCCCACAGACAGGTTCTGTAGTTTAAGCAATTCTTCCATATAGATCGTCCTATCTCTATTGTCATGAGCGTTATTTCACACACAGATAAAAAGCATTTCCTTTCCATCTGTCTATGAAATACTGAATAAGGGGCTGGAAACCAGCCCCTTATATGGTGCATCTAGTATATTACTCCATGGTCCACTCGGTGACATTCCAGAAAATGCCCACGCCGTGGTGACCCAGAACGGTATTGGCATC
>JAXJVC010000126.1:0-2486 GCA_036308745.1 Oscillospiraceae bacterium
CAGATAGCCGGTACCCATAATGGGCAGGGCTTCCATCAAAAGATCCAAGCGCATAGCTCACCCTCCAATCTGTGCTTTTACCAGTGCCAAAATCAAGCCACCGGCGATAACGGATGCGATCTGGCCGGAAACATTAACACCGATGGAGTGCATCAGCAGGAAATTCTGGTTGTCTTCCTCCAGACCCAGCTTATGCACCACCCGGGCGGACATGGGGAAGGCGGAAATACCGGCAGCACCAATCATGGGGTTGATCTTCTCTTTGGTCAGCAGGTTCATGACCTTTGCCACCATGATGCCACCGAAGGTGTCGAATATGAATGCCACCAACCCCAAACCGATGATGATCAGGGTATCCAGCTGCAGGAAATCCGCTGCCTTCATCTGGGAAGCGATGGTGATGCCCAGGAAAATCGTAATCAGATTTGCCAAAGCATTCTGGGCGGTTTCGGAAATGGACTGCATCACACCGCACTCCCGGATCAGATTGCCGAACATCAAAAAGCCGATCAGCGCCACCGCATCGGGAGCCACGATACCAACGATAACAGTCACTACAATGGGGAACAGAATCTTGGTGGTTTTGGAGACAGTCTTGCCCTTGTACTGCATCTTGATCTTGCGCTCAGCCTTAGTGGTACACAGCTTAATGATGGGCGGCTGAATCAGGGGAACCAGCGCCATGTAGGAGTAGGCCGCCACCATGATAGCACCCAGATACTTGCTGCCCAGCTCCGTGGCCACAAAAATGGATGTAGGGCCGTCGGCAGCACCGATGATGGAGATGGATGCGGCATCCCGCAGGTCATAACCCAGCAAAGATGCCAGTGCCAGAGTGAAGAAAATACCGAACTGCGCTGCCGCACCAAAGATCATCAGTTTCGGGTTCGTCAGCAGGGGCTGAAAGTCGATCATAGCACCGATGCCGATGAACAGCATCAGGGGGAACAGCTCTGCACCATCAATGCCGATGGAAAACAGGGTATCCAGCACATGCTGTACACCGGTTCCCTCCACCGCAACGGGCAGGTTCACCAGAATCGCACCGAAGCCCATGGGCAGCAGCAGCGTGGGCTCCATCTGCTTTGCGATGGCAAGATAAATCAGCACACCGCCAATGCCCCACATCACCAGCATCTGCCAGGTGATGTAGGAAACGTTTTGAATGAGTACTTCCATAATTATCCTCCGATAATAAAAATTGCCTCACCCATTATACGGGTGAGGCGGTAAATTTAGAGCAAATATTATGGGTTTACGGCTAAGATGCGGTGAAGATCACTCCTGTGGGTCCAGCATCCGGTAGCCGACTCCCAGTTCGTTGACGATGTATTTATTCTCTCCGGGCTTACAGCCAAGCTTTTTCCGAATGTTGGCCATGTTCACCTGGAGCTTTTTCACGCTGCCATCGTCCATGGTTCCCCAAATAGAATTGATAATGGCAGAATAGGTCATGACTTTACCCACCTGCTGACTCAGCAGCGAGAGAATATTGAATTCCGTTTGTGTTACATGAACGGTCTGATTCCCTACTGCAACCTGCCGGCGGTCATAGTCAATTTCCAGATCGCCCAGTGTAAACACGCTGGAGGGAATCGAAGCCTGCAAATTCATGCGGTTAATCCGCAGAGAAGCACGAACGCGGGCAAGCAGCTCAGCAGTGCCAAAAGGTTTGGTAATATAGTCGTTGGCGCCCAAGTCCAGGGCAGATACCTTATCCTGTTCATCAGACCGGGCAGACAGTACAATAATGGGGATCATGCTGCTGCGGCGGGCAACCCGGATAAACTCCTCGCCGTCCATGTCCGGCAGGCCCAGATCCAGCACCACCAGATCCGGCATATGGGAGGTCAGCATCAAAATACCCTGCTGGCACCGTTGGGCGGTCAGCACCTGATAGCCATTGGTATCCAACACTGTCTGGATCATACTCAGGATATTGCGGTCATCCTCCACAACGAGGATCTTATATTTATTATTCGCCATTTCCGGTTTCCTCCATTTCCAAAGCGAAGCTGAATGCTGCACCGCCGATTGAACGGTTGACCGCTTTCAATTCACTGCCATGGGCCTTGATGATGGTCCTGCACACACTCAGACCGATCCCCATATTGTTGCGGGTAGAATCTACCGGCGCTTCACTGTCCAGAAGTCCGGTAAACAGGTAATCCATTCTGTCCAAGGGAATCCCGCAGCCATCATCCTCCACGTAAAATACAGCCTTTCTGCTTTTTAGTTCCACCCGGAGCCAGAGGTTCTGCATACCATGGGCATGAAATACGGCATTTTCCAACAGGTTCATCAGCACCTGCTCGATCAGCACCGGATCCATGGGGATGCTAATAAATTCCTCCGGTATCTCCACCTGCACAGTTTTATCCGGGTAGTGCTTATGGAACTTCACCAACAGCGCATCGATCAATTCTTCCAACACGACACTGTGTTTGGACAGTCGAACAGATCCTGCGTCTACCCGGGTGACAGAC
>JAXJVC010000127.1:0-5481 GCA_036308745.1 Oscillospiraceae bacterium
CGATCCGGTTATAGGTAAACCAGTAATTATGGTATTTCTCCCACCAGTACATATACTGGAACCGCTCCCACAGCGCCCGGTCCCGCATCAGCAGATCCCGGATGTGGTCATATTCCACGTTCATGCAGTAGACCTTCGCCTTGCTCTTGACCGAGGAATTGGGATTGTCCCGGCGGTTGCGGTAATAGGGCTTGTTGACGATCATAGCCCGGCGGGCATAGACAAAGGTCTGGAAGAAAAAGCCGTTGTCCTGGAAGGATGCGCCCGGCGTTTCATTGTGCCGGATACCGTATTCCTCGATAAACGTCCGGCGGTAAATACCCGTCCAGGTATTTAGGGTAAAACGAATACAGCTGGGATCTTCTGCAGGGCACAGCAGTTCGCCGTAACGCTTTTGGGTCTTGTCCAGCAGCTCGTGCTGCAAATGCTCCCTGCCATCCTTGTCCCTGGTAAACCGCCAGAAGTCCGCCTTCACCATGTCCAGGTCATGCTCCTTAGCCACGCTGTACAGCTCCCCGAACATCTCCGGCACCACATAGTCATCCGGTTCCACAATGCCAATATACTCACCGGTGGCCCGGTCCAGGCCCTTGTTCATGGCCTTGCCATAGCCGCCGTTGGGACCGGTGATCACCACGATCCGGGGATCCCGGGCGGCATATTCCCGGATGATGTCCAGGGAATCGTCCGTAGAACCGTCATTGACGCAGAGAATCTCAATATCCTGAAGGGTCTGCCCGATCACACTGTCCAGACATTCCCGCAGATACTGGGATACATTATAAATTGGTAAAATGATCGATACTTTCTTCATAGCCATGTTCCTTTATCCCTGTTTCATCAGGCCCAGGTACTGGTCATACTCGTCCTTTTCATAGAAGTATGCATCCGGCTTTCCGGCGATCTGCAGTGCCTCAAACCACTCTTTGCGAAGCTTGTCCGCCAGCAGGCTGTGGGTCGGCTCCGCCAGAGTATTCAGGTTCCACAGGCAGAAGTGGAGGGCATAGTTAATGTAATCCTGTTCCAGCTCCCAGAAAATATCCTGCTGCTCCAGCCGGCTGCGCAGGGCCGTCAAGGCATCGTAGAAGCAATGCCAGGAGCGCTCCCGGGTAACGGACAGGGATTCGCTGCTGCCCCGGCGCTGATGGGCCAGCACCTTATCCACCACAGCGATGCGCTTTGCGCTCACCAGTGCGGTGAAAACAAAAAGCATATCATTGGTGGTACGCTGCTCCTGGAACCGGATCTCCTGTTCCAGAACAAATTCCCGCAGGAACAGCTTGTCCCAGGCCCAGCCCACGAAGGTCTTGAACACGTTGTCCGTAAGCTGGCGGTATGTAAAGGGCATATAAGGAGGAATGTCCCGCTTGCGCAGCACCCAGGGTACCTCCGCAAAACTGTCGGTATCCATGTGGTACTGGTCAGAGTTGAATACCACCATCTCCGCGCTGTACTGCTCGGCGGCAGCCACCGCTTCCTCCAGCATATTGGGTTCAAAGAAATCGTCCGCATCCAGGAAAGACAGGTATTTACCCGCAGCATGGCGCAGACCGGTATTTCTTGCAGCACCGGCGCCACCATTGGGCTGGGTGATCACACGGATCCGTCCATCCGCCGCCTGCAGCTTCTTCAGCAGTACCAAAGAGCCATCGGTAGAACCATCATCCACACAGAGGATCTCAATATCCTCCAGGGTCTGGGCAGTAATGCTGCCGATACATTTCTCCAAATATTGTTCCGCGTTGTACACGGGAATGATCACAGAAACCTGTGCCATAAGATGTCTCCCCTGTCTTCCTGGGATTTACAAAGGCTCTATCCCCATTTGGGCATAGCTTTGCATATTAAAACATATACCTTAGTATTATACTCCATCGTGCCAGACAATTCAACCCGAATGTGCAAAATATCCCCTGCGTCCCGATGGAAAAATGTCCCAGCAACTTAAAATGCCGTGTCTGACAACTCAGACACGGCATAATTTGTTATCCACGCATTTCCTGCATATAGGCATCGCAAACCTCGATGGCCTCGCCCTGCATTCTGGCGACACCCCTGTCGATCCACAGGGCATGGTCGCACAGGCGCTTGACTTCCTCAATGGAATGGGAAACGAACAGCAGTGTGGTACCGCCGTCCAGCAGTTCCTTCATGCGCTTTTCACATTTCTGGCGGAATTTATAGTCACCTACTGACAGGATCTCGTCCACGATCAGGATATCCGGCTTGACCATGGTGGCAATGGAAAAGCCCAGGCGGGCCTTCATGCCGGAGGAATAGTTCTTCAGCGGGGAATCCAGAAATTCCCGGATCTCCGCAAAATCCACGATCTCCTCAAAGTGATCCCGCATAAACTTCTCGGAATGGCCCAGCACACAGCCGTTGAGGAAAATGTTTTCCCGGGCGGTCAGCTCCTGGTCAAAGCCCGCACCCAGCTCGATCAGCGGGGCAACGCTGCCATTGATGGTAATGGAGCCTTTATAAGGCTTCAGGATACCGCTGATGGCCTTCAGCATAGTGGACTTACCGGAACCGTTGGTGCCGATCAGTCCCCAGGCTTCACCTGCACGGACCTGGAAGCTTACGTCCTTTACGGCAAGAAATTCCTGGAACATCAGTTCCTTTTTGATAAACTTAATGAAGTATTCCTTCAGATTGTCAATATTCTGACTGCACAGGTTGAAGCGGATCGTGACATGATCCACATCGATCATTACCTTATTTTTCTCCATAGCGCGCTCCTCAGATGTACAGAATAAAATTATCCTGGCTCTTCAGGAAGCTCCAGATACCGATGCAAAGCATGACGACTGCCGCCACACAGCCAGCGATCACGATCGTGGGGCCGGGCAGAGTACCAAGATACACCAGGTCCCGGAACTGGCCCACGTAGAAATACATGGGATTCAAGTGCTTGACCACCCAAATCAGCCACTCAGGCAGGGCCTCCAGGGGATAGAAGATGGGGGTCAGGTACATCCACGCCGTGGTGACAGCGTTGTACAGGAACTTGGTGTCCCGGAAGAACACGTTGGCCTGGGAAAGGAACAGTCCCAATCCAATGCAGAACAGATAAAGCTGCAGCAGCACCAGAGGGAACAGGATGAAATACCAGGTGAACCGTGCCCGGGTGACGATCATCACGATCAGCAGGGCACCCATGGAGAACACCAGTTCCATCAGGCCGCTGGTGATCTTGGATACGGTAAAAATGTATCTGGGAACGTAGGTCTTTTTCAGCAGGGCACCGTTTCCGGTGATGGAATCGATGGCCTGATGGGTGGAGTTGTTCATAAAATTGAACAGGAGCTGACCACAGAACAGATACACAGGAAAATTCTCAATGTTACGGCTGAACATGGTGGAGAAGACCACAGTCATAACGACCATGATCAGCAGGGGGTTCAGGACGCTCCACACATAGCCCAAAAAGCTTCTGCGATACTTCAGTTTCAGATCTCTGCTGACAAGGAGCTTAAGCAGATCTTTGTATTTCCAAAACTCCCGAACAGTCTGCGGGAGCTTGCTCTGCATTTGATGCATATCGTCTCCTTATTTGAAATCGTGGTTGTGTCTGAGGGTGTTGTAAAGCCGGGAGTTCAGGACCTTTTCCCAATTCTGCTTGCTGACGTGCAGCAGGTTCATCAGCTGGTACACACGGTACTGCTTGATGGCCATGTCATAAGCCTTGGGCATCCGCCGGGCAAACATCGCCATCATGTCGGCACCCTTCTTCCGGCCCTTCTTCTTGTCAGGCTCCAGCAGCATCACCGTGGTCATATACCCCAGCAGAAGCACCTTAGCCTTCATGTTGTAGTAATCCCGGGCGGCGTCTCCTTCCGGCAGGGTCAGCTTCTCATACTCGGTGATCATTCGGTTCAGCACCGTCTCGGTGTGTCCGATCCGCTTGAGCTGGTTCACATCGGACACGCTCTGGTTCACATCACCGATCCGGTAGTCATAAATGAACAGGTCAAGGGGCATGATGGTCTTGGCGTGACAGCAGGGAATGGTGGCAAACTCCTGATCCTCGTAATACACATGCTCAGAAAGCTGGAAGCCAATCTTCTGATAGAACGCGGTCTTATAGGTGATGCCATGGAAGGTCAGGCTGCGGTCATACTTCTTGCAGTCCACCATCACATCAGCAAAAGTCACGTTCTTCCCAAAGACATCGGGATAGCTGCGCCAATGCTTCACTTCCCCGTTGGAGATGTTTCTGGTATAGTAATGGGTCAGAACCACATCACTTTCGCACGCTTGCAGCACCCGCAGGTATTCCGGCAAATTCTGGGTCTCCACCCAGTCGTCAGCGTCGATGACCTTCAGATACTTACCCACCGCGGCAGCACAGCCGGTATTCAGCGCACCGCCGTGACCCTTGTTCTGCTGAGAGATCAGCCGGATGGATTCGGGATACATATCACAATATTTTTGAGCAACAGCCTCCGTGCCATCCTTGGAACCATCATTGACGATGATGATGTCCAGTTCAGGGAGGACCTCCGCATTCAGCATAGACGGAATACAAATATCTAAAAATTGCTCACAATTGTAGGATGGAATAATAAACGATAAAAGCTTCATCATTAATCCCTCTCATTTGATCTTGCAAATTGCACATACATAGTCACGCTATATTATAGCATTTTCCGGTGCCGATATCAACTCCCATTTCCGGAAAATATTTTTCTTTTTCTGGAAAAAAATCTGTGTCTTTTACAGCAGCGGAGCAAACAACCGCAGGATACACTGCCAGGTCCGCAGGATTGCTGTACGGCCGTTGCGATACTGCCCAGTCACCTCCCGGCATTGGGAGAAGGTCTTTTCAAAATCCAAACCGATTTGTCCTACCGTGTCGCAGTTATAAAGAAGCACATTGTTTTCAAAGTGCAGATACAGGCTCCGGTAATCCAGATTGGAGGTGCCGATGGAGGCCAGCTTGCCATCACAATAGCACTGTTTGGCATGACAAAAGCCCGGCGTATACTCAAAAATCCGCACGCCCTGAGCCGCAAGCCCCGCATAATAGGAGCGGGTCACACCGTAAACGGTCTTCTTGTCGGGAATGCCCGGAGTGATGATCCGCACGTCCACGCCCCGCTTGGCAGCCAGGCCCAGGGCGCTGTTCATTTCGTCGGTGATAATCAGATAAGGGGTCATTATGTACAGCCTCTCCCGGGCGCAGGAGATCAGATTTAAGTACACGCTCTCCGCTGTCCGTTCCCTGCCCATAGGGTCTTCCGTATAGGGCTGAACAAAGCCCCCGCCTGGAACACGGTGCCGTACTTCCAGATACTTCCCGGTGTCCTCCTGCTCACCGGTGCTGACCCCCCACATTTCCAGAAAGGCCGCTGTCAGGCTCCGCACTGCCTCTCCTTCCAGCCGGATCCCGGTATCCTTCCATTTTCCGTAGACGGTCTTTCTGTCGAAGTATTCGTCTGCCAGATTGTAGCCCCCCGTAAAGCCCACCTTTCCGTC
>JAXJVC010000128.1:0-2145 GCA_036308745.1 Oscillospiraceae bacterium
CGTCGTATTTCTTACGGCGTGGGCTGCGAGAAGGTTTTCCCCATGCATTCTCCCAACGTTGCTATGATCGAGACCGTCCGTAAGGGCAAGGTCCGTCGTGCAAAGCTGTACTACCTGCGTGACCGCGCTGGCAAGGCTGCAAAGGTCAAGGAGAAGGTCTAATCTACAAACCAATAAAAAAAGAGGGCTTTGCCCTCTTTTTTTATTATGCCAACAGAAATTTCACACATTGTTATAGAAAATCCGGATGCGATGTGGTATACTAATGGGTAAGACCATCCAATTATGGATATATAATACATTCGGCACAGGCCGAATCTGGCAGGAGGTTTCCCTAATGGCAGAGGAGAAAAAAGTGGAAGAACAAAAGCTGGGCTGGAAGAAAAGCACCGTGCTTTATTTACATGATTTCATCTACGTGATGGTAGCGGTGATGCTGGTATTCATTCTGGTGTTCCGGGTCATCATTGTTTCCGGAATCTCTATGTACAGTACGCTGATGGACGGAGACTATTTGCTGCTTCTGAGCAATGTGTTTTACCAGGAGCCGGAGCAGGGAGATGTGGTGGTCATCAGTAAGGAGAGTTTTGATAACGGCGCGGCCATCGTGAAACGGGTCATTGCCACAGAGGGCCAAATCGTGGATATTGACTTTGACAATGGCATCGTTTATGTGGATGGTCTGCCCCTGGAGGAGGACTATGTCAACACTCCCACCAATGTACGGGAGGGTATGATTTTCCCCATGATTGTGGAAGAGAACTGCATCTTTGTTATGGGTGACAACCGCAATTCTTCCAAGGACAGCCGCAGTCCGGAGATTGGCTTGGTGGACAAGCGGGAGGTTCTGGGAAAGGCGCTTTTCCTGATGTTCCCGGGTACCCACCGGGGGCAAGAAAAGCGGGATTTCGGCAGAATAGGAGCTATTGAATGAACGAGATCGAGAAAATGAATATACAGTGGTATCCCGGTCACATGACCAAAACCCGGCGGCAGATCGAAGCGGATCTGAAGCAGGTGGACGCGGTGTGTGAGATCGTGGATGCCCGGATTCCCATGTCCAGCCGGAACCCTGATATCGATGCCATCTGCGGCAGTAAGCCCCGGATCATCGTGCTGAATCGGATGGATCTGGCAGATCCTGCGGCTACCAAGAAATGGGCCGCATACTTTAAGAACAAAGGTATGGCAGTAATTGCCACCGACTGTAAGACCCGGCGGGGTATCGCGGATTTTACTCCTGCCGCACGAATTGCCTGTAAGGAGAAGCTGGAGCGGGATGCGGCCCGGGGCATGAACCGACCTCTGCGGGTTATGGTGGTGGGCATTCCCAATGTGGGAAAATCTACCCTGATCAACCAGATCTCCGGCCGGAAGGGCGCAAAAGCGGAGAACCGGCCCGGTGTTACCCGGGGCAAGCAGTGGGTCACCGTGGACAGCGGACTGCAGCTGCTGGATACCCCCGGTATTCTGTGGCCTAAGTTTGAAGATCCGGAAGTGGGTATGATGCTTGCCTACACCGGTGCTGTCAAGGAAGGCGTCATTGACCTGGAAGAGCTGGCCTGCCGACTGATGGAATTGCTGCATAAATTCTATCCACAGACCCTTGCGGAGCGGTACAAGGTGGAAGCTCCGGAGGGAACACCCGGCTGGGAACTGATGGAAATGGCCGGCCGGAAACGGGGCTACCTGATCTCCGGCGGCGAAGTGAATACCGAACGGATGGCGAAGGTCCTGGTGGATGAATTCCGCGGCGGTAAGCTGGGAAAATTTACCCTGGAGATGCCGGAGGAGAATGTATGAGCGAAGTCAATATGTGGGAAATTGAAGACGGCTTCTATGCTGATGGCGTGAAGGTCATCTGCGGCGTAGATGAGGCGGGCAGGGGGCCTTTGGCGGGACCTGTGTGCGCCGCCGCTGTGATCCTGCCTGAGCATCTGGAAATTCCCGGCCTGACGGACAGCAAGAAGCTGACGGATAAAAAAAGAAGGGAATTATTCCCCATTATCAAGGAACAGGCAATTGCCTACGGCATTGGTCTGGCCTCGGAAAAGGAGATCGATGAGATCAACATCCTTCAGGCCACCTTCCTGGCTATGGAGCGGGCGCTGGGTGAGCTTAGTGTAAAGCCGGACCTGGCGCTGA
>JAXJVC010000129.1:0-1698 GCA_036308745.1 Oscillospiraceae bacterium
CCCCAGTGGTTCTGCTCCGTTGACTCCTTCAAGGACGCCGCCTGCGACGCCTGCGACGATGTTCGCTGGCTCCCCGGCTGGGGTATCGACCGCATCAAGAGCATGGTCCGTGAGCGCGCCGACTGGTGCATCTCCCGCCAGCGCCGCTGGGGTCTGCCCATCCCCGTGTTCTATTGCAAGGACTGCGGCAAGCCTGTTTCCAACCCCGATTCCATCGCCAAGATCTCCGCGCTCTTCGACGAGCATGGCTCCAACGTCTGGTTTGAGAAGGAAGCCATGGAGCTGGTTCCCGAAGGCTTCACCTGCCCCCACTGCGGCGGCACCCAGTTCGACAAGGAGACCGATACTCTGGACTGCTGGTTCGATTCCGGCTCCACCCACTACGCTTCCCTGATGCACCGCACCCCCGAGCTGTGGCCCGCTGATGTGTACCTGGAGGGTGCTGACCAGTACCGCGGCTGGTTCCAGTCTTCCCTGCTGACCAGCGTTGGCGCACTGGACCAGGGCGCTCCCTTCAAGCAGGTTCTGACCCACGGCTGGGTTGTTGATGGCCAGGGCCGCGCCATGCACAAGTCCCTGGGTAACGGCGTTGATCCCGCCGACCTGATCAAGGACTTCGGCGCAGACATCGTCCGTCTGTGGGCCGCATCCAGCGACTACCATGCAGACGTACGCTGCTCCAAGGAAATCTTCAAGCAGATCGCTCAGAACTACCTGAAGTTCCGCAACACCGCCCGCTACTGCCTGGGCAACCTGAACGAGTTCGACCCCAACAATCTGGTCCCCGCCGACCAGATGGAGGAACTGGACAAGTGGGCTCTGACCAAGCTGGATACCCTGGTGAAGCAGTGCCGCAAGGCTTACAACAACTACGAATTCCACTTTGTTACCCACGCCATCAATGATTTCTGTGTCGTGGAACTGTCTTCCTTCTATCTGGACATCCTGAAAGACCGGCTGTACTGTGAGGAGAAGGACGGCCTGCGCCGCCGCTCCGCCCAGACCGCCCTGTTCCTGATCCTGGACGGCATGGCAAAGCTGTTTGCCCCCATCCTGGCCTTCACCTGCGACGAGATCTGGCAGTCCATGCCCCATCGTGACAGCGACGACAGCCGCAACGTCCTGCTGAACCAGATGCCCGAGTCCTTCGCCGAGTACGCTCTGGACGAGGCCGCTATGGAGAAGTGGGCTACTGTTATGAAGCTGCGTCAGGATGTCAACGGCATTCTGGAGAAGGCCCGTGCCGACAAGCGTATCGGTAAGGCTCTGGAGGCCCATGTGGCTCTGCAGACCGAGGACGAAAGCCTGAAGGCCGCCTGCGAGGGCGTGAACCTGGCCGAGATCTGCATCGTTTCCTCCTGCGACTGGAGCGCTGCAGAGGAAGGCGCAGAGGTTGGTGCCGGCACCAACTTCCCCGGCCTGACCATCGGTGTCTCCGAAGCCAAGGGCGAAAAGTGCCCCCGCTGCTGGATGCACAGCGAAAACGCCAACGCCGAGGGCCTCTGCCCCCGCTGCGCCGGCGTCATGGCAAAGCTGGATATCGAACTGTAATACCCCGATCCCCTGCCGGTTTTTCGGACCGGCAGGGGGGCTTTTCCTTCCTTCGATAAATTTTTCTGAAAAACGAAAAATAATGCTTGACAAATTAGGATCTCGTGCTATAATAAGCGTGTTCGGTTCGACGCGCCGGTATAGCTC
>JAXJVC010000130.1:0-3049 GCA_036308745.1 Oscillospiraceae bacterium
CCTCTTCCGACCCGGCTTGCGCCGGGCCACCTTCCCCTCGGGGGAAGGCATGCGGCTTTGCCGCGAAACTAGAAATTTATCTGTCAATCAACAAACAAAGGACGCATTAGGCAATGCGCCCTTTGGGATATCAGGCCCTCGCCATACCGTCCACGCTGAGTACCACGCCGGTGATGTAGCTGGCTTCCTCGGAGGCCAGGAACACGAAGGCGTTGGCGATGTCCTCAGGCTGACCCAGACGCTTCAGGGGGATGCGCTGGATCATGGGGTCGATGACTTCCTTGGGGACGGCCTTCATCATGTCCGTCTCGATGATGCCGGGGGCCACGGCGTTGACCCGGATGCCCTTGGGGCCAAGCTCCCGGGCCAGGGACACGGTCATGCCGTTGACCGCGAATTTGGAGGCGGGATAGGCGAAGCCGCTGGGCTGGCCGGAGATGCTGACCATGGAGGAGGTGGTGAGGATCACGCCCTTGCCCCGGGGGATCATGCACTCGCTGGCCGCCCGGGTGGCGTTGAAGACGCCCTTGACGTTCAGGTCCATGACCTTGTCAAAGGTCTCCTCGGTGTACTCGGTGAAGGGGGTGCTTTCGGAGATACCGGCGTTGTTCACCAGGATATCCACACAGCCGTAGGTGGCGGTGACGGTTTTGAAAATGCTCCGGACATCAGCCAGATTGCTCAGGTCCGGGCTGATACCGGCGACCACGGCACCGGGATGCTTCTCCTTCAGAGAGGCGACCGCCTTGTCGGCGCTGGCCTTGGAGGAGGCGGTGATGATGACCCGTGCGCCCTCCCGCAGGAAGGCGTCGGCGGTGGCATAGCCGATGCCCCGGCTTCCGCCGGTGATGATGGCAACTTTATCTTTTAATCTCATAAATGGTTCCTCCTTTAATTGTGATGGGATGGCAAGCCGCCCTACAGGGGGATATGCCTGCTTATCTTAAGATTTCCAGCAATTGCCGGATGTTTTTCTTACCAAAGCTAATTTTCTCTCCGTCATTGATGACCAGGCAGGGGACGCTCATGACGTTATAGGTTTCCCGAAGCTCCGGGAAGTGGTTGAGATCGAAGACCTCTGCGGTGACATTTTCGTTTTCTGCGGCGATTCTCTGGGCTGCGGTGACCAGCTCGGGGCACATGGTGCAGCTCAGGGACACCAGGACCTTCATGTCCTTCTTTCCCATGCTGTGGATGGCGGCTTTTACGTCGGCATCCAGGGGCTGGCCGGGTCCGGCGGCGTTGTAAAGCCCCAGGACGAAGGAGGTAAATTCGTGTCCTCCGGGTACACCGTGGAAGGCAAGGCCGGTGGGGGTGCCGTCAGCACGGCAGACCTGGACACAGGGCGCGCCGTTCGTTTCGTCTTGAATCTCCAACGTCAGCTTATTGGTGAGCTTCGCAAGCTCTTCCATGTAGCCCTTTAGTTCATTGGACACCGGGCGGCTGTCCAGATACAGCTTCAGCAACAGAGGCTCCGCCATCCGGGCAAAGACTGTGTTCAGCTGGGCCAGCATGGCGTCGTCAAACAGGGCGCTGTCTCCAGCCGGGGCTTTGGGGGCCTCCTGCCGGGGCTGGGCCTGGGGCATCTGGGGATGGAGGCCGGTTTTGCGGTGCATGGCGGCGGCGTATTTTTCCAGCTCGGTGGCGGCCAGGGCGCCGTCACCCACAGCGGTGACCACCTGCCGCAGCTGCTTGACGCAGACATCGCCGGCGGCGTAAAGACCGTCCACATTGGTTTTCAGATTCCGGTCGGTGATAACATAACCCTGCTCGTTCAGCTGGGCGATGCCGTTCACCAGGGCAGTGGCGGGAGCATAGCCTGCGAAGACGAACACACCAATGTTGTCCCCGGGGTCAGCCCGGTATTCGGTGACCTCTCCCGTGCGATTGTTGCGGTAACGGATGGCCCGGAGGGTGGTGTCACCCAGGACCTCTTCCACCTCGGTGTTGTTCAGGACGGTGATTTTGGGATGATTCCGGGCGGCATCGGCAACGCTCCCTGCGCAGGAGAAATCCTCCCTGCGGATGAGGATGGTAACGTGCTTTGCGTACTTGGTCAGGAACACGGCTTCTTCTGCCGCGGCAAAGCCGCCGCCTACCACGAAGACCTCCTTTCCGGTGAAGAACTCGCCGTCGCAGGTGGCGCAGTAGGCTACGCCCCGGCCCCGGAAGTCCGCTTCGCCTTTGAAGCCCACCATTCTGGGATGGGCGCCGGTGGCCAGAAGCACGCCGAAGGCCTTCAGTTCGCCCCGGGCGGTCTTTACGGTCTTGATGTCCCCGGACATATCCAGGCCTTCCACCTCTGCCAGCATAAATTCCGCGCCGAAGGCTTCTGCCTGCTTTCGCATGGTCTCGGTCAGCTCCGCACCGCTGGTTTTGGAGACGCCGGGGTAATTCACCACCTCATGGGTAATGGTGATTTGACCGCCGAATTTCTCCTTTTCAAGAACCAGGGTGCGGTACTTTGCCCGGGCCAGGTATAATGCCGCGGTCAGTCCCGCAGGACCGCCGCCGATGATGATAACGTCATATAAATTGTTCATAGGATAGCTCCTTTCGGTAGAAATTAGGAATTAGGAGTTAGGAATGAGGAGTTTTTCGGCACGCCGGAAATTTCTAACTCCTCATTTCTAATTCCTAATTCCCCTGCGCCGGGTTTTCCCGGCGCAGGGGTGATGGTTTACAGCATACCAACCAGATCCAGGCTGGGCTTCAGGGTCTCGGCACCGGGCTGCCACTTGGCGGGGCAGACCTCATCGCCGTGCTCATGGACGAACTGGCAGGCCTGAAGCTTGCGCAGCAGCTCGTCGGCGTTGCGGCCCACGTTGCCGGCGCTGACCTCGTAGGAGACGATCTTTCCTTCGGGGTTGATGATGAAGGTGCCGCGCTCCGCCATGCCGTCGGCTTCGATCAGCACATCAAAGTCCCGGGAAATGGCGTGGGTGGGGTCAGCCAGCATGGGATAGCGGATCTTCTTGATCCGGTCGGAGGCATCGTGCCAGGCCTTGTGGACAAAGTGGGTGTCGGTGGACACGGAGTAGATCTCCGC
>JAXJVC010000131.1:0-5062 GCA_036308745.1 Oscillospiraceae bacterium
CCCGTATGTTTGAGGACGACGGCCCCAACTGGACTCCCCGGATCTCCGGCCTCCAGGCCATCGACGGCAGCTACAAGATGTCCATCCTGAAGGCTGCTGACGCTGAGGGTTCTGCCTGTGCCCGTTTCTTCTGGGAGTATCCCGCCATCAACGGCCTGGGCCACTTCCTGCACACCTATGTCTGCGACGGCAACCCCGTGATCCCCACCTTCCAGGGTGAGCCTGAGCGGGTCACCATCCCCGCTGACATCGATGCTTTCACGGAAGAACTGTGGACCAACCTGAACGAAGCCAACAAGATCTCCCTGTTCGTCCGCTACACCGACCTGGCTACCCGGGAGACCGAGCAGCGGATCATCAACAAGCACAATTGATTCAGGTGAGGAATTAGGAATGAGGAGTTAGGAATTTCCCTATCTCGCAGAATTCCTAACTCCTAACTCCTAATTCCTAACTATACGGAGGTTTTTCCAATGAAAGAATTTGAACTCAAGTATGGCTGCAACCCCAACCAGAAGCCTGCTTCCCTGTATATGCACGACGGCAGCGAGTTGCCCTTCCAGATCCTGAATGGCCGTCCCGGCTACATCAACTTCATGGATGCCCTGAACTCCTGGCAGCTGGTCAAGGAGCTGAAGGAGGCCACCGGCATGGCCTGTGCCACTTCCTTCAAGCACGTTTCCCCCACCTCCGCCGCTGTTGGCAAGCCCCTGCCCGCTGACCTGAAGAAGGCCTGCTTCGTGGAGGATGTGGAAGGCCTGGACGAGAACCCCCTGGCCTGCGCTTATGTCCGCGCCCGCGGCACCGACCGTCTGTGCTCCTTCGGTGACTGGGTGGCCCTCAGCGATGTCTGCGACGAAATGACCGCAAAGCTCATCGCTCCCGAGGTTTCCGACGGTGTCATCGCCCCCGGATATACCGATGAGGCTCTGGCTATCCTGAAGGCCAAGCGCAAGGGCTCCTATAACGTGGTCGCCATCGATCCCAACTACGTTCCCGAAGTCCAGGAGCGCAAGCAGATCTTCGGCATCACCTTCGAGCAGGGCCGCAACAATTTCAAGATCGGCGAGCATCTGCTGGAGAACATCGTTACCGCAAACAAGGAACTGCCCGAGGATGCCAAGGTCGACCTGATCGTCTCCCTGATCACCCTGAAGTACACCCAGTCCAACTCCGTTTGCTTTGCCTATGACGGCCAGGCCATCGGTGTGGGTGCCGGTCAGCAGTCCAGAGTCCACTGTGTCAGACTGGCAGGCGGCAAGGCCGATACCTGGTTCCTGCGTCAGCATCCCAAGACTCTGAACCTGCCCTTCCGTCCTGACCTGGGCCGTCCCGGCCGCGACAATGTCATTGACGGCTACATCAACGGCAATGAAGAGGATGTCTGCGCTGACGGCATCTGGCAGAACTACTTCACCGTTCAGCCCGAGCCTCTGACCGCAGAAGAGAAGCGTGCCTGGCTGGATTCCCGGGACGCTGTGGCCCTGGGCTCCGACGCATTCTTCCCCTTCCCCGACTCCGTCAAGCGCGGCAGCGCTTCCGGCGTCAAGTACATCGCACAGCCCGGCGGCTCCATCCGTGATGACCTGGTCATCGAGGAGTGCGACAAGAAGGGCATTGTCATGGCCTTCACCGGCATGCGCCTGTTCCACCACTAAGATCTTATCCCCAGGGGACAGCCCAAAACGGCTGCCCCCTGTCGGTGCGCTTTAAGGAAAATGGAAAAATAACAATTTTCCATAGCTTTCAACTCATTCACAGGAGGTATCCCCTATGAAATTACTGGTTGTCGGTGGCGGCGGCCGTGAGCATGCCATCATCAAAAGCCTGAAAAAGAACCCCACCGTAGAGACCATCTACGCGCTCCCCGGCAACGGCGGCATCGCCGCTGATGCCACCTGCGTTGCCATCGGTGCCACCGAGATCGAAAAGATCGTGGCTTTCGCGGTGGAGAATGCCATCGATTACGCCGTGGTGGCGCCCGACGATCCCCTGGTCCTGGGCTGCGTGGACGCCCTGGAGGAAAAGGGCATTCCCTGCTTCGGCCCCCGGGCAAATGCCGCCATCATCGAGGGCAGCAAGGTTTTCTCCAAGAACCTGATGAAAAAGTACGGCATCCCCACCGCAGAATATGAAGTCTTCGAGGATATGAACGCCGCGCTTAGCTACCTGGAGACCGCACCCATCCCCACCGTCATCAAGGCCGACGGCCTGGCACTGGGCAAGGGCGTTATCATCGCCCAGACCCGGGAGGAAGCCAAGACCGCTGTCCGGGACATGATGGAAGGCGGCATTTTCGGCAAGTCCGGCTCCCGTGTGGTCATCGAAGAGTTCCTCACCGGCCCTGAGGTCTCCGTCCTGGCCTTTACCGACGGCAAGGTAGTCAAGCCCATGGTCTCCTCCATGGACCACAAGCGGGCAGGGGACAATGACACCGGTCTGAACACCGGCGGCATGGGCACCGTAGCCCCCAATCCCTACTACACTTCCGATATCGCCCAGGTGTGCATGGAGACCATCTTCCTGCCCACCATGAATGCCATGAACACCGAAGGCCGCACCTTCAAGGGCTGCCTGTACTTCGGCCTGATGCTGACCCCCAAGGGCCCCAAGGTCATCGAGTACAACTGCCGCTTCGGTGATCCCGAGACCCAGGTGGTCCTGCCCCTGCTGGAAAGCGACCTGCTGACCGTTATGCGCGCCTGCACCGATGGTACCCTGGCAGATACCGAGGTCAAGTTTGCCGATAAGCATGCCTGCTGTGTCATCCTGGCATCCGCCGGCTACCCCTCTTCCTACAAGAAGGGCTTTGAAATCACCTTCACCCCCGAGGCTGAGGCAGCTACCTTCGTGGCTGGTGCCAAGCTGGAGGGCGGAAAGCTCCTGACCTCCGGTGGCCGTGTCACCGGCACCACCGCCATCGCCGCTTCCCTGGAGGAGGCGATCAAGGAAGCCTACCGCATCAGCGACGGCGTGAAATTCGAGAATGCCTATCGCCGCAGCGACATCGGCCAGCGGGCATTGCAGGCACTGAAATAAAACTAGGAGGAAAATACCCCATGGTTTATCGCGTATATGTTGAAAAGAAGCCCGGTCAGACCCATGAGGCTGACAGCCTGCTGCGGGAGATCAAGGATTTTCTGCAGATCGAGACCCTCACCGGTCTGCGGGTTCTGAACCGCTATGATGCGGAGAACATCGAGAAGTCCCTCTTTGATTCCGCTGTGAACACCGTCTTCTCTGAGCCCCAGGTGGACGATGTGAGCTATGAGGTCCCCCAGGGGGATACGGTCTTCGCCGTGGAACCCCTGCCCGGTCAGTATGACCAGCGGGCCGACTCCGCTGCCCAGTGCATCCAGATCATTTCCCAGGGCGACCGTCCCACCGTCCATACCGCCAAGGTCTACGTCCTCTCCGGCGCACTGACCGAGGCCGATGTGGCTGCCATCAAGAAGCACGTCATCAACGCTGTGGAAAGCCGGGAGGCTTCCCTGGAGCTGCCCGAGACCCTGGCAGCCCAGTATGCCGTTCCCGAGACCGTTGCCACCGTCACCGGCTTCACCGCTATGGACGATGCCGGTCTGGCTGAACTTCTGGATACCCTGGGCCTGGCTATGGACCTGGATGACCTGAAGTTCCTGCAGGGCTACTTCCGTGACCAGGAGCATCGTGACCCCACCATCACCGAGATCCGTGTGGTGGATACCTACTGGTCCGACCACTGCCGTCACACCACCTTCTCCACCCATCTGGAGAACATCCGCATCCACGACGCCGCTGTGCAGGAAGCCTACGACCGCTATCTTGCTGCCCGGGTGGAGGTCTACGGTGAGGAGAAGGCCGCTGCCCGGCCCCAGACCCTGATGGACATTGCCACCATCGGCACCAAGACCCTGAAGAAGCGGGGAATGCTGCCTGAGCTGGACGAGAGCGAGGAGATCAACGCCTGCTCCATCCATGTCACTGCCACCGTCAACGGTGAGGACCAGGACTGGCTGCTGATGTTCAAGAATGAGACCCACAACCATCCCACCGAGATCGAGCCCTTCGGCGGCGCAGCCACCTGTATCGGCGGCTGTATCCGTGACCCCCTGTCCGGCCGTGCCTATGTTCATCAGGCCATGCGCGTTACCGGCGCAGGCGACCCCCGGAAGGCTCTGAATGAGACTCTGGCCGGCAAGCTGCCCCAGAGAAAGCTGTGCCAGACCGCTGCCGCAGGCTACTCCTCCTACGGCAACCAGATCGGCCTGGCTACCGGCCACGTTGCCGAGTTGTACCACGAGGGCTTCATTGCCAAGCGCCTGGAGTGCGGCGCAGTGGTGGCTGCCGCTCCCGCCTACAATGTCCGCCGGGAACGTCCCGCTCCCGGTGACGTGATCGTGCTGCTGGGCGGCCGTACCGGCCGTGACGGCATTGGCGGCGCTACCGGCTCCTCCAAGAGCCATAACCTGAAGTCCCTGACCACCATGGCCTCCGAAGTCCAGAAGGGCAACGCTCCCGAGGAGCGGAAGATCCAGCGTCTGTTCCGCAACAGCGAGGTGACCCGCCTGATCAAGCGCTGCAACGACTTCGGTGCCGGCGGTGTTTCCGTTGCTATTGGCGAGCTGGCCGACGGCCTGCGGATCGATCTGGACGCTGTCCGCAAGAAGTACGAGGGCCTGGACGGCACCGAAATCGCCATTTCCGAGTCCCAGGAGCGTATGGCCGTTGTGGTCGCTCCTGAGGATGTGGATGCCTTCATTGCCGCTGCCGAGCAGGAGAACCTGGAAGCCTACCGTGTGGCTGTGGTCACCGAAGAGGCCCGGATGGTCATGACCTGGAAGGGCAATGAGATCGCCAACCTGTCCCGTGACTTCCTGAATACCAACGGCGCTGTGAAGCATGCCGACATCGCGGTCGCTGACCGTACTGCCGCTCTGGGCACTGCCACCGCAACCGACCTGCGGAGCATTGCCTCCAACCTGAAGTTTGCTTCCCAGAGAGGTCTGGTGGAGCGTTTCGATGCCACCATCGGCGCCGGCTCCGTGCTGATGCCCTTCGGCGGCAAGAACCAGTCCACTCC
>JAXJVC010000132.1:0-6759 GCA_036308745.1 Oscillospiraceae bacterium
ACCATAGCCCAGTTGGCTTCGTAACGGTCCATGGTGACCTGCATACGGCCGCCGCCGGAAGCGATGGCGTAGTCGCAGCCCTCGGTGTTCAGCTCAGCCAGAACGTTCTCCAGCATTTCCACATACTCCAGAGCAGAGGTAGCGGGAACGTCACGGCCGTCCAGCAGGATGTGGCAGTAAGCCTTCTTCACACCCTCGGCGTGGGCCTGACGCAGCAGAGCGATCAGGTGGTTGATATTGGAATGAACGTTGCCGTCGGACAGCAGGCCCAGGAAGTGCATGGCCTTGCCCTCAGCGTTGGCCACCAGGTCCTTCCAGGTGTTGGATGCATACAGCGCGCCATTTTCGATGGATTCACCAACCAGCTTGGCACCCTGAGAGTAGACCTGACCGCAGCCCAGTGCGTTGTGGCCCACCTCGGAGTTGCCCATGTCTTCATCGCTGGGCAGGCCGACAGCAGTGCCGTGGGCCTTCAGATAAGTATGGGGGCAGGTAGCCAGCAGGTTATCCAGAGTGGGAGTCTTGGCAACCACAACAGCGTCGCCGCTGCCGCCGTCACCCTTGCCGACACCGTCCATGATCACGAGAACAATGGGTTTTTCCATGAGTGTACCTCCAAAAAGTGAGTATTATCGCAGATTTTTGCATTCTATTGGTTGTATTATTTTACATCATTTTTCCCAAACTTACAACCACTTTTTGAAATTTTCTCTTCCTTACAAAAAAACCACCGGGAAATCACAAAAATGGGTGATTTTCCCGGTAGTTGTTAAAAAAGTTTGAAATCGCGGTTGTGCTTTACAACATTCAGTCAGCGTATTTGCCGCCCCGGCTGCCCTTAAAGATCAGCACACCCAGAATGCCGGCGGTAAGTACCAACGATATGATGAGCAAAGGGACCCAGATGCCGCCGCCCCGGCTCTCCTCCGCCACAGGCTCCGTCTCCCAGGAGATCAGTTCCTCGGTCTGCGTGGGTTCTTCCGTGGTGGGAACCGTTTCTTCGGTGGTGGGTACGGTGGTCACCTCCGGCGCGGTGGTTTCCACAGGGGCTGTGGTCTCCGGCTGGGTCTCGGTGGGCTTGGCAGTCTCCTCAGTGGGAGCTTCCGTAGGCTCTGTTTCGGGATCCTTATAGGGGTCCTCACCGTCAGAAGTCAGCACCCGGAGCCGTCCGTGGAAGTTCTCCTCCAGCTCCAGCACATATTTTTCCGGCCAGGGCTTATCGGCGGGGCAGTACACCGTCAAGGAATTGCCGTTCCACAGGCAGTTAGACTTGAAAGAGGGCATACTGCCGGCGCAGGTGACCTTGGTAAGATTTCCGCAGTCCCGGAAGCAGTCCTGCCCAAAGATCCGGAACACCGCAGGCAGAGAAATCACCGTCAGGCTGTCGCAGGAGAAAAAGGCGGCCCGACCGATCTCCACCAGGGAAGTTCCGAAATCCACGGAGGTCAGCACATCAAAATCCGCAAAGGCCTCGCTGCCGATTCGGCTGACGCTTCCGGACAAAACGATGGATTCCACCGTATTCCGGTATTCCCGCCAGGGGGCGCCGCCGGAGGGATAGTCATCCATGGAGCCGGAGCCGGAAATGGTCAGGGTCTTGCCGCTGACCTCCCAGGTCAGATCATCTCCACACCAGCCGGGGGCCCGGGTAGGCTCGGTGGGGGCGGTGGTGGGGTCCTGGAACACCGCCTCGCTGCGCTCCTCCTCCGGGATGGTCACATCCGTGGGGCTTGTCTCGGCTGCATAGGCTGCGGGAGCCAGGACGGAAAGCAGCAGGCAGGCAGCGGCAAGGGTCAGGAGAAACCGTTTTTTCATGGTAAATCCCTTCTTTCTATCAATTCTTCAGCCAATATATTCGATAAATATGAGCAATTTATGAGTTATTTGTTAATTCATCGTCCCCTCTGCCCGAAGGAACAGCTCCCCGATCCGTTCCCGCAGGGCGACAGCCTCAGGCGCATCGGAAGCGCCGTGGGCATCGATCCAGTCCGCGGAAGCCTGCTGGGCATCCTTCAGGGTGGCCAGGTCGTAGCTCAGGTCCGCCACCCGGAAGGCAGGCAGGCCCGACTGCCGGGAGCCGAAGAAATCGCCGGGTCCCCGGAGCTTCAGATCCTCTTCCGCGATTTTGAAGCCGTCGGTGGTCTTGCACAGAGCCTTCAGGCGCTGGAGGGTCTCGGCGTTGCGGTTGTGGGAGGTGAGGATGCAGTAGCTTTTGGCCTTGCCCCGGCCTACCCGGCCCCGAAGCTGGTGAAGCTGGCTCAGGCCGAACCGGTCCGCGTCCTCGATGACCATCAAGGTAGCGTTGGGTACGTCCACGCCCACCTCGATAACGGTGGTAGCCACCATCACATCTGCCTCGCCCCGGGCGAAGGCCGCCATGGCTTCTTCTTTTTCCGCACCTTTCATCTGACCGTGGAGCAGAGCGATTCGCAAGTCTGGGAACACCGTCTGCTGCAGCGTCTCCGCCCATACCGTGGCGGCTTTCAGCCCCAGCTCCTCATTTTCCTCCACCGCGGGGCAAACCACGAAGCACTGGTGGCCTTCCGCCACCTGCTTGCGGATAAATGCGTTGATCCTGGGTCGGTAGCTTTCTCCTACCAGGAAGGTATCCACCGCCTCCCGGCCCGGGGGCAGCTCGTCCAGAATGGACACCTCCAAGTCGCCGTACATCAGCAGGGCCAGAGTCCGTGGGATGGGGGTTGCGGACATCACCAGCAGATGGGGATCATCGCCCTTTTCCGACAGCTTGGCCCGCTGGGCCACGCCAAAGCGGTGCTGCTCGTCCGCCACCACCAGCCCCAAGTCCTGAAATTGGGTGGCATCTGTCAGCAGGGCATGGGTACCCACCGCCACCTGAACGTCACCGGAAGCAATCCGCTCCCGGACGATGCGCTTCTGCTTTGCCGTCATGGAGCCGGTGAGCAGGGCCACGGTGATTCCCAGAGGCT
The DNA here is from genome assembly GCA_036308745.1 of Oscillospiraceae bacterium. Lineage (GTDB taxonomy): Bacteria > Bacillota > Clostridia > Oscillospirales > Oscillospiraceae > Faecousia. The sequence goes on from JAXJVC010000132.1 coordinate 2,949, forward strand.
CAAAGATCCGGTTCAGGGATACGAAATGCTGCTCTGCCAGAATTTCCGTGGGAGCCATCAGCGCCGTCTGCTTTCCGTTGCCGGCAGCGCAGTAGGCCGCGGCGGCAGCAACCATGGTCTTGCCGCTGCCCACATCGCCCTGAACCAGCCGGTTCATGGGCGCACCCCTGGAAAAATCCTGTAGAATTTCATCCACAGAACGCCGCTGGGCCCCTGTCAGGGCAAAGGGCAGGGATGCGTAAAAGGGCCGCATTTCAAAGTTCCCATAGGGTTCGGTCTTCTTCTCTGCCCGGGCCGCCCGCATAAGGGACAAGCCCGCGGAAAATACGAAGAACTCCTCAAAGATCAGCCTTTTTTTCGCCAGCTCCGCTTCTGCCATGGATGCCGGTTCGTGGATGGCGTAATAGGCCCGCTCCGCGCCCAGAATGCCATACTTTTGCCGCACCTCTGCCGGGAGGATCTCCGCCGGAGGGTCACAGATGGCCAAGGCCTGCCGCACCGCTTTCAGAACCGAGGCATTGGAAAGCCCCGCTGTCAAAGGGTAAATCGGCAGCACCCGGCGGGTAGTGACAGGCTGGGAATCCAGGCTTTCAAAGACGGGGTTGGTCATATTGTAGCCAATGAAGTCCCCGCTGACCGCCCCATAAAAGATGTATTCCTTTCCATATTGCAATTGGTCGGTGACAAATTTGGAATTAAAGAAAGTTAGGGTCAGCCGGGCGGTATGGTCCGCCACCTGGACCTTGGTAATATCCAGGCCCTTTCGGATATGACTGGTCCGGGGGGTATTCATGACCATGGCCTTGAAGCAGGCGGGGGTATCCACCTCCAGCTTTTCAATGGCGACCAGCTTGGTCCTGTCCTCATACCCCCGGGGGAAATGGCAGATCAGATCCCGGAGGGTAAAGATATTCAAATTGGCGAACTGCTTCGCCTTGGTAGGACCGACACCCTTTAAGATGGTGATCGGGTCGGATAATCTTGCCATTTACCTCACCTCCAAAAACAAACAGCATATACAAGAGAAATAAAACGCGCCTGTCATCCCGAGCGAACAATTTGAATCGGCGCAAAGCTCCTTCGGCTCCGGGCTGCGCCCTCCGCTCACAATGACAACCCTGTATAGGATTGGCACTATTATAAATCATTGCCGATGGCAATACAATCATTTTCCGCTCTGAATTTTCCATTATAAAATGAAAAAACTCCCTCCGGTAAAATCGGGAGGGAGATATTTTCAGAGAAATCAGGCCAGCTTGTTCAGCTTCAGAGTCATGGAGCTCTTCTTGCGGGCAGCATTGTTCTTGTGCAGCAGACCCTTGACGACAGCCTGGTCAACAGCCTTGACAGCCTGCTTGTAAGCAGCCTCAGCGACAGCCTTGTCGCCAGCGACCAGAGCAGCGTCAAACTTCTTCAGGTTGGTCTTCAGCTCGGACTTGTTTGCCTTGTTCTTCTCGTAAGCAATCTTGGAAGAAATGACATCCTTCTTAGAGGACTTGATGTTGGGCATTTGTGGCACCTCCTGTTCTCGTTAATTTCATACAGTTTCACATTATAGCGTCCTTCCCGAACAAAATCAACCCCCTTTTTGAAAAAATTTTATTTTCCGGCGTAAGTACTGCGGCAAGCAGCACATAGGCGTGAAGAATTTGGAATGTCACGCCGGCCTAACGTCCAATTCCTGACTCCTACCTGCCCCATCCCTGTCAAGCCCCATTTTTTGCACAAAGAACAGGCTGTGGTGAAAAATTACAGCCCCCGAAAAAGTGGAGGTTTTGTCGAAAGCAGTCTCCTGATTTTATGTCAATCAAATATGCATATCCACAATTCCCGCCCCCTGTGGAAAACCCCTGTGGAAAAACCTGTGGAGAGTGTGGAAAACTGCGAGTTATCAACAGGTATTTCGGCCCTTTAGCGTTTCCATCTCTCCTGTGGAAAAGTCCGTATACCGGTTTGCATAATTTCCTCTTTCGGGCCGCACGAAGCATGTTACGTCACCGCCGCCCCGGGGGAAGCTTTTGAGAAAATCCCCGCGAAAAAGTTGGAAACTTGTGAAATTGCGCTGTCAAAGCCTGTTGACAGCCTCAACCTGCCAAAAATTTTTTGTGAAAAACCGCCAAAAAACTTTTTGGTATCATCTTCCGTCCGCTGGAAATACTTTTCCTATCCACAAAACTTGCAGGAGGCCATACATGCAGGGAAAAGTAGAGATCTGCGGCGTGAACACATCCAAACTCAGCGTTTTATCCCAGGCGGAGATGGACTCTCTCCTCCGCCGGTCCCGGGAAGGCGACAAGGCCGCCCGGGAGAAACTCATTGAGGGAAACCTTCGGCTGGTGCTCAGCGTGATCCAGCGGTTTGAAAAGCGGGGCGAGTGTCCCGACGACCTGTTCCAGGTGGGATGCATCGGCCTGATCAAAGCCATCTCCAATTTCGATCCGGACAAGCAGGTGCGCTTTTCCACCTACGGCGTGCCTATGATCGCCGGAGAGGTCCGGCGGTATCTCCGGGATAACAGCGCCATCCGGGTGTCCCGGTCCATCCGGGATGTAGCCTACCGGGTACTGCAATGCAAGGAAGCCCAGACCCTCCGGCTGGGCCGGGAGCCGACTCTGGAGGAGATCGCGAAAGAATTGGAGCTTCCCCCGGAGGACGTGAGCCAGGCCCTGGACGCAGTGTGCGCTCCCGTGAGCCTGTACGACCCGGTATATGCCGACGGTGGTGACCCCCTCACCGTCATGGACCAGGTCCGGGACACAAAGAACACGGAGACTAACTGGATGGAACACATCACCCTGCAAAACGCCTTCCGCGCTCTGAATGACCGGGAAAAGGAGATCCTATCCCTGCGGTTCTACGACGGCAAGACCCAGATGGAAGTAGCCAACCACCTGGGGATCTCCCAGGCCCAGGTGTCCAGACTGGAAAAGGGCGCCATCGGGGCCATGCGGAAATCTGTCAGCATTTCCTGAGTTAGGAATTATGAATGAGGAGTGAGGAATTTTCCTATACCGAAGCATTCCTCACTCCTCACTCCTAACTCCTAAATCACGGCTGTTCTGCATTGGCTGCACCCGGCATAGACTGTTCCAAAACTGTTTGGGAGGTCTGGGTATGTCCATGAAATTCACACAGCTTCAGTGCAAGGAGGTCATCTGCGTCAGCGACGGCCGGCGGCTGGGGTTTATTACGGATGTGCTGGTGGAGGTGCCGGATGGGAATGTCTGTGCCATCGTCGTTCCCGGCCCCTGCCGGATCCTGGGTGTGGCCGGGCGGCATGACGACTACGTGATCCCCTGGAACTGCATCCGCCGCATCGGCCCGGACATCGTGCTGGTGGATGTGAAATGCGACGACTGCCGGGTACCCCGAAAGGGCCGGAATCTGCCCTTCTAGGCACATCCCTGAAGGCTCCACTCAACTGTCCACTTTCCACGAAAATACACCTGGATTTTTCTGAATTTTTTTGGAAATAATACTTGCAAAACAGGGAATAATCCGCTATAATGTATCGGCATGGGCTTATGACCCATGACATTGCAAACCACACACCCGGGGATCGCGCCCCCATGTGTCCGAAAATCGGACGGGCTGCGCGGGATGATCGGGGTGGAGGACAAAACAAAAGGAGAAATTTATCAATGGCTGTCGTATCTATGAAGCAACTGCTGGAAGCCGGTGTCCACTTCGGTCACCAGACCCGTCGCTGGAACCCCAAAATGGCTCCCTACATCTACACCGAGCGTAACGGTATCTACATCATCGACCTGCAGAAGACCGTTAAGAAGCTGGAAGAGGCTTACAACTTCGT
>JAXJVC010000133.1:0-1935 GCA_036308745.1 Oscillospiraceae bacterium
GGAGTGCCGTACTTGGCGGTCATCTCGAACAGGAGCTTATTGTTCTCGGTTTCGCTCCAGTCGAAATCCCGGGTGATGGAATAGGTGGGGATGGGGTACTGGAAGCCACGGCCGTTGGCGTCGCCCTCGATCATGATCTCGATGAAGGCCTTGTTGACCATGTCCATTTCCTTCTTGCAGTCGCCGTAGGTGAAGTCCATCTCCTTGCCGCCCACGATGGCAGGCAGGTCCTTCAGGTCAGGGGGGCAAACCCAGTCCAGCGTGATGTTGGAGAAGGGCGCCTGCGTACCCCAGCGGGAGGGGGTGTTCACACCGTAGATGAAGGACTGGATGCACTGCTTCACTTCCTTCTGAGTCAGGTTGTCCACCTTGACGAAGGGAGCAAGATAAGTATCAAAAGAGGAGAAGGCCTGTGCGCCTGCCCACTCGTTCTGCATGATACCCAGGAAGTTGACCATCTGGTTACACAGGGTAGAAAGATGCCCTGCAGGAGAGGAGGTGATCTTTCCGGGAACACCGCCCAGACCCTCCAGAATCAGCTGCTTCAGACTCCAGCCGGCGCAGTAGCCGGTGAGCATGGACAGGTCATGCAGGTGCATGGCAGCGCTGCGGTGCGCCTCTGCCACTTCCTCGTCATAGATCTCGCTGAGCCAGTAGTTGGCAGTAATAGCGCCGGAGTTGCTCAGAATCAGACCACCCACAGAGTAGGTGACGGTGGAATTTTCCTTCACGCGCCAGTCGTTGATCTTCAGATAGTTATCCACCAGATCCTTATAGTTCAGCAAAGCGGAGTTCACATTGCGGATCTTCTCACGCTGCTTGCGGTACAGAATGTAGGCCTTGGCCACATCGGAGTAGCCTGCGCCGGAGAGCACGCGCTCCACGCTGTCCTGAATATCCTCCACGCTGATCATACCGTTTTGGATCTTGCTTTCGAAATCCGCTGCCACCTGCAGCGCCAGCATATTGATCACGCTGGGGTGATAGATCTTATTCAAGGCTTCAAAGGCCTTGATCATGGCGGCGCTGATCTTGGAGATATCAAACTCCATCGTGCTGCCGTCTCTTTTTAATACTTTGTACATGGCAATACCTCCAAAAGAAGAAATACAGGCACATCGCCCAAAAATGCGAAGTGCCTGTATTATAGCGGAAAGGTTGCACTATGTCAATATATAGTGTTTGCACAAAATTTTAGATACAACATCTAGTTTGAATTACCCTCGGATCGTCACTTCGTGGGCAAATGTATTCAATAGCTCGGCAAATTGGGTAATTTCCCCCTTTTCCGGTGTATGAAGGTTTTGGTCAAGAACACTATCCCTGTTCACAAACGGCTGCAAAAACAGCTTTGGAATTTTTCGGCCGCCGCTGAGATGGCTGAGCCACTGTCCCATTTCCGTGATCGAATGCCGGTCATGCAGCTCCTGTACCACCGTGGTACGCAGCTCATAAGCCACATTTTCTTCCATGAGGAAGCGCAAGCTCTCTTCCAGTTCCTCCAGCGGAGCCTCCTTCAGACCGGTGGTGGCAGCATAGCATCGGGGACTGTTTTTCACATCCATGGCCACATAATCCACAAGACCTGCTTCCACCAGCTGCTTCAGCACCTGAGGACGGCTGCCGTTGGTATCCAGCTTCACAGCAAAGCCAAGGGCCTTGATTTCCTCCAGCAGCCGGGGCAGCTGCGGTGACAGGGTCGGCTCACCGCCGGTGATGCAGACACCGTCCAGAAGGCCCGTTCTGCTTTTCAGAAATGCCAGCAATTCCTCCGCTGACATCACCTCCGGCGCTGCGCCGTCCAACAGTCCACCGTTATGACAAAAAGGGCAACGGAAATTACAGCCGCCCAAAAACACCGTACAGGCCACTCTGCCGGGATAATCCAGAAGCGTCATTTTTTGCAAGCCGACAATACGCATAAAATCACCACAC
>JAXJVC010000134.1:0-2983 GCA_036308745.1 Oscillospiraceae bacterium
CCGCACATCAACACCCTGCCGGGCCTTGCGTACCAGGATATCTTTCAATTCCTGAAAAGCAGAGCCGTCCGCCACAATGAAATACTCCATAAAGATGAAGGATTCCGCCTTTTCCAGCTCCGTCTTCATGGCATCCAGAGCATCCTTTGCCTCTGCGTAATAGGTCACGGCGGTATTTTCATACACCGGACTGCCTCCGTGATCCTGCAAGTACCGACTGATATTGGCAACGGAGAGGTCCTGCTGCGCCAGCCGGGCAAACGCTTCCGTTTCCTGCTTCAGGGTATCCCCTGTCCGGACCCGGGCGGCTTTCAGTCTTTTTCTCATATTGCCCAAATCCCCACAGACCTCGATCAGCAGGAACAGACTTAGTCCCATCACGGGAAAGGCCAGGATCAGCATGATCCAGGGCATTTTCATGGCGGAGGTGGTGTGCTTACTGTAGAGCCGCAGCACCACCAGCAATGTCAAAATACCGGACAGCAGGGAAATCCAGCCGGAATGTTCGTTCAGTTTCAGGATCAGCAGCAAGATCCAGCCAATCTGCAGCAGCAGGGAAAGCCCGACAAACACCAGCCGCAGGATACTGTTTCCATAATGTTTCTTTTTATCTGGGTGCATTCAGACGACCACCTTTCCTGTTCATTATACCGCCGGTTGGCAAACAAATCCAGTTATATCAGGATACTTTGCAAAAAGTATACAATTTGGTCACAATTAGGATGCAAAAACAGCCGCCCGAAGGCGGCTGTCAGCATTATTTTTCTATTTTGCTTTCCAACTCCTGAAGAAGCTCGCCGGCTTTCTTTTCATTCTCTGCCGCCTTATCAATGCCCTCGGTGCTATCCTTGCTGAAAATGATCCGCAGGGTCAGGATGATGAGTTTGATGTCCAGCAGGAGAGAATAATTCTCGATATACATCATATCCAGCCGCAGCTTGTCATAGGGGCTGGTGTTGTACTTGCCGTAGATCTGGGCATAGCCTGTCAGGCCGCCCCGGACCTTCATACGGTAGCTGAATTCCGGCAGTTCCTTCATAAACTCGTCCACAAAGCACTTCCGCTCCGGCCGGGGGCCAACAATACTCATGTCGCCCTTGAGGATGTTCAGAAGCTGGGGCAGTTCATCGATCCGGGTGGCCCGGATGATTTTGCCCACCTTGGTGATCCGGGGATCGTCTCCGGTGGCAAGCACCGCACCGGCATACTTCTCCGCGTCCACAACCATGCTGCGGAATTTCAGAATGGCGAATTCCTTGCCGTTGCGGGTCAGGCGGTCCTGCTTATAGAATACCGGGCCGCCGTCCTCCAGCTTGATGGCGATGGCTGTGATCAGCATCACCGGCGCCGCGGGGATCATAGCAATGGCACAGAGAATAATGTCCATAGCCCGCTTCATCACCCGCTGGATGGGGGTCAGGCCGGTACCCTTCACCAGCATCAGGGGGGTATCGAAGAGGGTATTGTTTCTGGCACCCCGGATCATGATATCCGTAAGCTTGGGAGCCACATAGGTACGGACCCGGTAGCGGTAGCAGAACTTCAGAATATCGTTGCGGATCTCTGCGGGGATGTCCGTAAGAATCACCGCGTCATGGTTGCGGATCTCCTCACAAATCTTCTCCAGGCCCACATCCACGCTGATAAGCTTGCTGATATTGTACTTGTCCCGGCGGGAATCCATTTTGATCTTCAGACCCACGCCCCGGCTGTTGCCGTAGATCAGCAGCATATCATGGGGTGCGTACAGCTTATAGTAAAGGCCGGTGTACAGGTAGACCATCCCCACCGCCACCAGGATATTCATGCCAAACAGGATCAGGATGGGGACAGGAGAGATCATCTGATTGGCGATCAGGCAAAGCTGGAAGTAGGTGACAAAATTCACCAGAAATAAGGAAATGGTCTGTCCGATGATCAGGTCCGTCCGGTGAAGCTGTCCGAACATGGTACACTCGGAATTCTGGAAGAAGATGTACACCAGAATGGCATACACGCCCATCAGCACATATTTGCCCATATAGGCAAAATAGGGGAAAATGGCAACAGGATAGGCATATCTCCAAACGACATAATATAAAACGGTAAGGACCAGGACTTCCACCAGCGTTTCCGCCGCCCGGACAAAGCCCTTCATATCCTCGTAAGCACCGCGGCTGAGCTTTCTCATTCTCTTCTGCACTCCCTTTGGCTTATATTTTCCATATTTCGAGCCATTATAAGAGATAATACCATAGTTCTGTTCCTTTTTCAACCCCGGGGTAGAAATATAGAATGTCATTGCAAACCAGTCCTCAGACCGGTTCGCAATCTACTTCAATTTCAGGGATTCCCACGCCAGTGTGTGCACTGGCTCGGAATGACATTCATTCTTGACAATCTACCCAGAATGTGGTAGGATACTCCATATTTTTCACGAAAGGAGCGGTTTTCCATGATGTTTATCAACACTTTGAAGCTGAAATACGGAAGACTTGCTCCCTTTGCTTTGACCTGATTTTTCAGGGATGGTATCGTCACGGCGCAGGCTCCGGCCTGGGCCGATTTTTTATTTTTAGGAGGGATAACAATGCATTACGACTGTGGATTTACAAAAGGAAACCATTGGTTCCGCTACCGGGCCGCGGCAATTATCGTGGAGGATGACTGCGTGCTGTTCGCATGCAATGAAAAGGACGACTATCTCTATTCCATCGGCGGCGGTGTACATCACGGTGAAACAGCGGAAGATGCTGTACTTCGGGAAGTATTTGAGGAAACCGGAGTGCATTACGAAATAGACCGTCTGGCTGTGATCCATGAAAACTTTTTCGACGAGAACAGTGGTTCCTTAAAGGGAATGGACTGCCACGAACTCAGCTTTTATTTCCTCATGAAGCCCAGAGGAACCCAGGAACTTCACAGCAACAGTATGACCCAGGGGGTCAAAGAAGAAATGCGCTGGATCCCCATTCAGGATCTGGATCATTACAAAGCCTATCCC
>JAXJVC010000135.1:0-2184 GCA_036308745.1 Oscillospiraceae bacterium
GCCCAGTCCGCAGGAGGGTTGCCCGCTTCCAGCTGGAACATGGGGAAGCTCAAAACGTCCGTAGGCTTATCCAGGTCCCGGCTCTCCCGGTTTACGATCTGGATCCCCGCATCATCGGTAATCAGCACATTGATCTCACAGGGTACGCTGATCCGCTCTGCATCCAGCGTAGCATGGATGCACTTACGGATAATGGCAGGAATGGTAATTCTCTGCAGGCTGAGCTGTTCAAAAACAATATTGATTTTATGTTTCATATCAATTCTTCCTCTGGTGGTAGCGCCCCTTGAACTGCTGGGGGACTGGTTTCTTCACTTCGTTCTTTTTGGCATCCTTCTCGTAGGCATTGATGATCTCCTGTACCAGGGCATGGCGAACCACGTCAGCAGAGGTCAGTCGGCAGATGGCAATGTCCTTCACTCCATCCAGTACCCGGACCGCATCCTTCAAGCCGGAGATCTTGTCATCCGGCAGGTCGATCTGGGTCACATCACCTGTAATGACGATCTTGGAGCCAAAGCCAAGGCGGGTCAGGAACATCTTCATCTGTTCCCGGGTGGTGTTCTGGGCCTCGTCCAGGATAATGAAGCTGTCATCCAGGGTACGTCCGCGCATATAGGCCAGAGGAGCCACCTCAATAGAGCCACGCTCCTGGTACTTCTGGAAGGTCTCGGCACCCAGCATATCGTACAGGGCATCATACAGAGGCCGCAGGTAGGGATCCACCTTATTCTGGAGATCACCGGGCAGGAAACCCAGTCGCTCACCTGCTTCCACAGCAGGACGGGTTAGGATGATACGGTTCACCGTCCGCTCCCGGAATGCCGCCACAGCGGCAGCCACAGCCAGGTAGGTCTTACCGGTACCGGCAGGGCCAACGCCGATGGTCACGGTGTTCTTCATAATGGACTTCATATAGTGCTGCTGGCCAACGGTTTTTGCCTTGATGGGCTTTCCCTTGGCGGTAATGCAGACCACATCCTTGGCCATCTGGGCTACTTGGTGGTCATTGCCCTCGCTGACCAGGGTGATCAGATACCGCACCCGCTGCTCGTCAATGACCTCACCCTTGGAGGCCAGGGCCAGCAAGCCTTCCAGGGTGCGGACAGCCTTATCCACCATCTCCTCATCACCGGAGACCCGCAGGTCCGTTCCCCGGTTTACCACCCGGACATCCAATGCTTCTTCAATTCGCTTGATATTTTCATCAAAGGAGCCAAATACCGCGATCAGGTCTTCCACCCGCTCGGCGTTGACGATCCTTTCCATTGCTTTTCCCATGTTATTCTCCAATCTGTTCCCGCTGTACCCTTCCGATCATTTCTGTACAGACGTATTCCCCCTCCAGGAGGTACACCCCATCCAGCAATGATACCGTTTCCTCTTTCTCCAGGATCCGGCCTGCCACCATCTGCTGTAAAAGATACGCTTCCGCAAACCCAAGCAAAGTCGCCTGCGTTTCCGGCTGTGGAATTTCTGCCGAAGCTGTCTCATAATCCGTGTAGGTTTCCACCGCCCATCCAAAGGGCAATCGAAAACCTCCCGGCAGGGTGATATAGTATTCCTCATACATTCTACCACAACTGGTATCTAAAATTCCACTGTCTTTCCATAAAATTATGCGTTTTTTTCCGAGGAGCAGGCTGTATTCCGCCTTTCTGTCCCCCACTCCGGTCACAGCCAGAGCACGGGAAGGGCAGACCGCTGTCAATTTCCGACTGGTTTGGGCGCATATCTCCCCTTCCGCCGCTTCCGCACGGATACAGATCCCGCAGTCCGTATACCCGGAAACCAGCCTCTGGCCTTTCGTGACAGCCTGGCCCACAGTACACAGAGCCGTTCCCCCGGTAACGGTACAGGAGGTGATCACCCCATCCCGAATGGCTACGATACTGCTTACAAAGGATCCCCCCTGCCCCTCCTCCGGCACCGTACGCTCCCGGACGGAGATCACCGCAACACAGCCGGATGTATTCACCCCGGCCCACTGTAGTTCGGGAACGGCTCCCAACAGAGCATTCTTTACCCGCTCGCTGCGGACCTCCCGCCTGGATGCGCCAAAGCAAATGCCGCTTTCCTCCGCAGCCTCCAGTATTTTGTTGGCGGGAACTGCACTATTTCCCTCCACCCGGACAAAGAGAACCCGGGATGGCAAATAAAAAATGAGGCACAGCAGCAGCGCCA
>JAXJVC010000136.1:0-5148 GCA_036308745.1 Oscillospiraceae bacterium
ATCTGTAGCTTCTGACACAATTTGCCCCCAGTCCGAAAGGACTGGGGGTTTTTGTCGTTATGGGCAGGCACGGACTTCCAGATGCCGCATCTTTTCGTTCAGAGATGAAAATGTTCGGAAACCAAAGAACAACTTCGGAGGGACAATGTCCCTCCGTATATTTGTAAATTGATGCTTGACAACGCTGTATAACTGTATTACAACACTAATACACCGATACAATAAGACAATGCAGTTCCTATGAACTGGAATTCTTCCGGTGATCGTCCGGCGTATCAACAGATCATGGCTGCCATACGCGGTGCGATCCTGACAGGAGAACTGGATCCGGACGAAAAGCCCTCGCTGTCTGTGACCTGGTGGCAGGGTGTATACTCCCATTTGTAAGGACGTTGGACCGAGCAGAACCCTGTGTCTCCCAATGAAAGGAACTACGAAAGAGTCAAAATAAGAAAGGAAAGCTATTATGAAGAACGTATTCAAGATTATTCGGAATGTAGTGTTGATTTGTCTGGCAGTGTTTTTAGCAGCCACCTTAATCTCGGCCCTACTGCATGCGACCTATTTCCGGAACAAGTATGAGCAGGTCCAGCCTTACGGGGAACTGATCGATGTATTTGATGGAAAAATGCACATCACTCGATCCGGGGAAGGGAATACCACCATCGTGCTGCTGCCCGGTCTGGGTGAGGGATTGACCTGTGCAGACTTTGCGCCTCTGGTCCGGAACCTGAGTAAGGACTATCATGTGGTGTGCGTGGATTATTTCGGCGGCGGATTCAGCACGGAGACTGTCCGGGAGAGAACTGCCGAAAATTATGTCGAGGAGATCCGGGAGGTCTTGCATAATGCGGGTATTGAAGGTCCTTATGTCCTGATGCCCCATTCCGTTTCCGGCTTGTACTGCGAATACTGCGCATCCTGCTATCCCGAAGAAGTGAAGGCAATTATTTCCCTTGACACGACATCCACCGCAGAACGTTTTCCGCTTGCGGATTCTATGAAGCCCCTTCAGTCCGCATACTTAAATTTTATGCGCTTCACTGGTGCAGAACTGAATACCATTCTGACAACCGATAAAAAACAGATGGTGAACGAGGGCGGATATACAGAAAAAGAAGTTGACGATCTTATTATCTACTGCAGCTTTGCTGTTAATGACGATATGATTGAGACAATGCTCAATACGAATTCATTGATCGACGAGGTCATGGCACAGGATTTTTCCAAGGAAGTTCCCTATTATAAAATTATTGCTCGGGAGAGTTTTGAACGTATAGGTGAGCAGTATCATATGGACCATCTGGCACGTGTCGGCGCGGAGGATTCCTATTGTATCCTGGATGGCGCCCATACTATCTATCGTACCAGTTCGGAAGAAATCGGCAGGATCACCAGAGAATTTCTTGCTGGAATTGAATGATCCTTATTGACAGATATAGCGGCAAGGTCGCATCTATCTAAATAATTTAGAAAAATTCGAAAATGACCCTGCGTAACCTATTGCTCATGACGCTGCGTTATGGTATATACTTTCTTATGTAAGGACGGGAGACAGGGCAGAACCTTGTGTCTCCCAATGAAAGGAACCCCGAAAGGGTCATAAGCAGAAAGGAACGCTATTATGAAGAAGAAGGTATTCAAGATCATTAAGAATGTGGTGCTGATCTGGCTGGCAATTTATTTTGCTGCCATGCTGGTCGCAGCGCTGCTGCACGCAACCTATTTCCGGAACAAGTATGAGCAGATCCAGCCCTATGGTGAAATGATCGAGGTATTCGACGGTGAGATGCACATCACCCAAGCCGGAGAAGGGGACACCACCATCGTATTACTGCCCGGTCTGGGCGATGGACTGCCCAGTGCTGACTTTGCGCCGCTGATCCGGGAACTGAGCAAGGACTATCATGTGGTGTGCGTGGATTATTTCGGCGTTGGCTTCAGCACGGAAACCCAGCGGGAGAGAACCAGCGAAAATTACGCGGAGGAGATCCGGGAAGTCTTACATAACGCGGGTATCGAAGGTCCCTACGTCCTGATGCCCCATTCCATTTCCGGTTTGTACTGCGAATATTTTGCATATGCCTATCCCGAGGAAGTAAAGGCTATTATCTCTCTGGACGGTACTCCCAGCACATACGCTCAGCCGATTCCGGAGTTTATGAGAACCGTGATGTCTGCTGCCTATCGATTGCTGGAATTTACCGGCGCGGAAGCAAATAATCTGCAGACCATGAATAAAACAAAGATGGTAAACGAGTACGGATATACAGAAAAAGAAGCTGAGGATTACATTACCTACTCCGGCTTTGTGGTCAATGACGATCTGATCGAGACCACTATGAAAACGGATATGCTGACCAATGAGGTCATGGCGCTGGAATTCCCCAAGGAGGTTCCCTGTTACAAATTCATTTCTCAGCAGGTTTACGAATCCAAGGTGGGAGGTATGACAGGCGAGCAGGCTCAGATGGATCACCTGGAGCATATCGGCGCGGAGGATTCCTATTGCATCCTGGAAGGTTCTCACTTCGTCTATCAGGAACACTGGGACGAAATCGGCAGGATCACCAGAGAATTTCTTGCGGGAATTGAATAAGGCGAATTGTGACGCAAAATTTACCCCGGTCCGGAAGGACCGGGGTAATTTGCGGTAAAGAAAGTGAAATGTTCTTGAAATTTTGTTCCTGAGGTTGGCGCAGTGGAATTTATATGTTATAATTGATATAGTTTGTGAAAATAATGCGGAAGACAGGTGATGGAATTGAAGGAATTGCGTGCAAAGATTCTGGAGGCGCTGGTTTCGGCCTTACCAATCACGGCTATCGTGTACATATTGGCGCTGACGCCGCTTTTTGATATGTCCGGCGTGGAACTGATCACGTTCACCGTTGGTGCGGTGCTGCTGATCCTGGGGATCGGTCTGTTTAACCTGGGGGCGGACCTGGCTATGACACCTATGGGCACCCATGTGGGTTCCGGTTTGTCCAGGCAGAAAAAGCTGGGCCTGCTCCTTGCCATCTGCTTTGTGCTGGGTATGCTCATCACCATCGCAGAACCGGACTTGCAGGTCCTTGCCAATCAGGTCAGCGCGGTTATGAACGGCACCGTATTGATCTACGCGGTGGGAATCGGCGTGGGCGCGTTTTTGATCGTTGCGATTTTGAAGATCGTGTTCAAAAAGTCTCTGGGAAATATCCTGATGCTGTTCTATATGCTGCTGTTTGCTCTGGCACTGATGCTTGTGGTCAGCGGCAATGATTCGCTGCTTCCCATGGCCTTTGATTCCGGTGGTGTCACCACCGGCCCCATTACCGTGCCGTTTATCATGGCACTGGGTGTTGGTATCTCCAATATACTGGGTGACCGGAGAAGCAAGGAAAACAGCTTCGGTCTGGTAGCCCTGTGTTCTGTCGGCCCAATTCTGGCGGTGCTGGTGCTGGGTATTTTCTCCCGGAATGATCTAAGTTATCAGGTGCCGGATTATTCCGTCAGCAGCGACATTCTGGGCAGTTTCCAGCATACCGCCCTGCACACCTGCAAGGAGGTGGGCATTGCCCTGGGGCTGATTGTGGTGTTCTTCCTGATCTGCCAGTTTGCTTTCCTGAAGCTGCCCCGGAAACGTTTGGCCCGGATCGCCGTTGGAGTTGTGTTTACCTTTGTGGGTCTGGTGATCTTCCTTACCGGCGTCAATGTGGGATTTATGCCCATCGGCTATAAGCTGGGTTACACCCTGGCCAAGGGAAATGATGTGTTTTTGATCGTGTTTGGTCTGGTGATCGGCGTGCTGGTGGTTTTGGCGGAGCCTGCCATCCACGTGCTGAACAGCCAGGTAGAAGAGGTCACCGGTGGTCTGGTCAGCAAGAAGGCTATGATGACGGGCCTGTGCATCGGCGTTGGCGCTTCCATCGCCCTGAGCATGATCCGCATCGTATTCGATTTTTCTCTGGTATATTATATCGTACCGGGTTATTTCATTTCTCTGGCCCTGAGTCTGTTTGTTCCTCCGGTGTACACTGCCATTGCCTTTGACTCCGGCGGTGTGGCCAGCGGCCCCATGACCTCGGGCTTTATTCTGCCCCTGGCCATTGGTGCCTGCGTGGGGATGCAGGGTGCGGACGCGGTGCTGCGGGATGCTTTTGGCGTGGTGGCCCTGGTGGCCATGACCCCGCTGATCACCATCCAGCTGCTGGGCTTCCGGGGCATCATCGCCGAGAAGGTCAATGAACACAAGGCCATGAAGCGGATCCTGGATGCTGATGATCAGCAGATCATTAACTTTATGTAAAGGAGGAGCGGCATGAACAATACAGTCAACGATTCCGCCATCAAAAAACTGAAGCTCCTCGTTACCATTGTGGACCGGCCAAAGGGTGAGTTTTATCTGGACGTGATCAGCCAGTTTGATGTGAACTGCCAGCTTGCTATGGGCGGCCTGGGTACTGCTACCTCGGAATTGGTGGAGCTGTTGGGCCTGGAGCCTCACAAGGCGGTGATCCTCAGCGTGGTGCGGGAGGATAGGATGGACATCATCATGAACTGCCTGGAGGATAAATTCGCCACCATCCGCAATGGCAAGGGCATTGCTTTCGCCGTACCGCTGAGCAGTGTCATCGGCGTAAACTTATATCGATTCTTAAGTGATAACCGTATGGGGAGGGATATGTGACCATGAAGACCAATGAACATGAGGTGATTTTTGCCATTGTAAACTCCGGTTATGCGGAGGATGTAATGGACGTGGCCCGGGAGCAGGGTGTCCGGGGCGGCACCATTCTCAACGCCAGAGGCGTGGTCAATGAGAACGCGGCGGCTTTCTTCGGCATCACCCTCCATGCGGATAAGGAGATCCTGATGATGGTGGTGGAGAAGGACATTCGGGACCAGGTCCTGAACGCCATCTATAAGGAAATGGGCATGGCCAAGAAGGCCAAGGGTATCGCCTTCTCTCTGCCGGTATCCGATGTGGCAGGTCTGGCTCCCAAGGTGGAACCCAAAGAAGAGGCTGAAGTATAAGCAAAAGCACCGCTCGGTTGAGCGGTGCTTTTTGATGCAACACAGGTCTATAAGCCGGGTTCTGTCTTGACAGCCATCTATCTAGCCCCATGATTGCTCATGGGATCAAGCCGCCTCCTCGGGACGGCCGGG
>JAXJVC010000137.1:0-3813 GCA_036308745.1 Oscillospiraceae bacterium
CTGCCGCCACCGCGAGATACCGGAAACGCTTAGCCCGCTCCAGGTCCCGCAGGGACCATCCAATGATCAGGAACACCAATACGCCGATGCCCAAAGCCATGAGCTGTTTGACCGCCTCCCCGGGCTTCACGGCGGAAATGGCCGCCATGCCCATGGTGCAGAGGAAGAACGCAATGGTCTCCACCTCAAAGGAGCTTCTTTTAATAATGGCATAGAAGATCAGCAACAGCCACTGGCAGGCGATGATGCCGCCAAAGCCCTGGAGTATGGGGATGAAATTTGCTTCCTTCCCCGTCAGCAGGAAACCCAGCACCATCAGACACTGAAAAATGGTCAGCATCAGCAGGTTCGCCACACTGTCCCAGCCGCTGGCCGCTTTGGTCCGAAGCTGGGCCTGCCGCTTTTCCTGCTTTTCCGTAATGGGCTGGAGCTTCATCTCCACGCCGCCGATAGAGATCTTGTCCTTCTCCTTCAGGGCGCAGATCTGCACCAGCCGGTTGTTTACCCGAACACCGTCCTTGGAACCGGCATCGGTAATGGTCCAGCTTCCATCGTCATACCGGGTCAAAACCGCGTGATTTCGGGAGACCGTAGGGAAATTGATGGTCACATCGCTGGACTTGCTCCGTCCGATAACATTTTCCCAGTGGGTAATGGGGATCTGAGTGCCGTCCGCCAGTTCAAGCCAGGCCCAAATCTCCGGCTCCCGCCGGAAGGTCAGCAGCGGAAGGATGCAGCGCAGCAGCAAAAAACCTGCCAGCACCGGCATCGCATACCGCAGAAGGCCGA
Organism: Oscillospiraceae bacterium; assembly: GCA_036308745.1. Classification (GTDB taxonomy): domain Bacteria; phylum Bacillota; class Clostridia; order Oscillospirales; family Oscillospiraceae; genus Faecousia. Next base: position 790 of record JAXJVC010000137.1, read on the forward strand.
TATAAGCATCGGCATAGGCATCCCGGGACTGCAGGAACATATCCAAAAATCCTGCCATCCTCTCACCGTCCTTTCTTTCTACAAAGGGTATCAATACCCATACAGTAATAAAATGACATACATCCATCTATATGTCAAATGAACAATTTCTTAAGATTCCATGGACCGCAGCAGCGCAATTTCCGTCTGATAGCCGGGCAGCTCATTGGGGGTCTCCAAAATCATGGGCTTGTCCTTCAGCTTAGGATGGTTCACAATGGCCCGGAAGGTCTCCAAACCCAGACTGCCCTGTCCCAGACATTCGTGCCGGTCCTTGTGGCTGGCAAAGGGATTTTTGGAATCATTCAGGTGCAGAGCCTTCAGCCGCTCCAGGCCTACCACCCGGTCAAATTCTGCCAGAACACCGTCCAGGTCATTTACGATATCATACCCGCCGTCGTACACATGGCAGGTGTCCAGGCACACGCCCACCCGGTCGCTTCCCACATCATCCAGGATGGCTTTCAGCTCCTCGAACCGCCCGCCAATCTCGCTGCCCTTTCCAGCCATGGTCTCCAGCAGCACCGTAACCGGGTAATCATGGGACAAAGCCCCCTGTAAGGCATCAGAAATGTATCCGATGCCCGCGTCTGCACCCTGGCCAACATGGCTGCCGGGATGAAAATTGTAGAAATTCCCAGGCAGCGCCGCCATCCGCCGCAGGTCATCGCAGAGCACCTCTGCCGCAAAGGCCCGGGCTTCCGGGTCGGCAGTACACAGATTCATGGTGTAAGCGCCGTGGGCCACCAGCTTTCCAAAGCCGTTTTCCTCCAGCAGTTTGACAGCCCGTACCGCGTCAGCCGGGTCCTCTTTCTTCGCCTTGCTGCCCCGGGGATTCCGGGTGAAAAAGGCAAAGGTATTTGCTCCGATGGAAAGGGCCGTCCTGACCATTGCCGCATTGCCGCCGGATGCAGACAAGTGACATCCAAGTGTCAGTATAAAAATCACTTCCTTTGCCCCATACCATATCATATTTCTGCGAAAAAAGCAAATTTTCCATTTCCCAACTGTGGCAGATGTGATATAATACGGGAAAATAACCCTTTCAGGAGGGACCTCCCATGCCAAAATCCGACAATCAGAAACTGAAAATCTTCTACATCCTGGATTACTTAAAAAGAAACTCCCACCAGGATCACCCGGTGAGAGCGGCAGAGCTGATGAATATGTTGGAACGTCAGCACAATATCGTCTGCGACCGCAAGACCGTCTATTCGGACATTGCGGCCTTGCAGGACTACGGCGTGGACATTGTGTCCATCCCCGGCAAAAATGGCGGCTATTACATCGCCTCCCGGAACTTTGAGCTTCCCGAGCTGAAACTGCTAATCGACGCAGTCCTGTCCAGCCGGTTCCTGACGGAAAAGAAATCCCGGGAACTGATTGAGAAGCTCTGCGAGGAGTGCAGTGTCTACGATGCCCAGCTTATGCGCCGGGATGTGCTGGTCTCCGGCCGGGTCAAGAGTATGAATGAGACCATCTATTATAATGTGGATGCCATTCAGGAAGCCATCGGACAGAACCGGCAGATTACCTTCCGTTACTTTGACTGGGGCATCGACGGTCAGCGCCGTTACCGAGAAAAGGACTACCAGGTCAGCCCCTATGGCCTGTGCCAGGACCACGAGAACTGTTATCTTCTTGCCCACTCCCCCCGCTATGGTGTAACCTCCTATCGGGTGGACCGGATGAGCGACATTGTCCTCTCCCAGGACTCCCGCACCCCCTGTCCCGAGCTTACAGGCATGGCCCTGAATGAACACGCCAACCGGCTGTTCCAGATGTACGCCGGAGACGCTGTCACCGTGAAGCTTCGCTTCCACCGGGAGCTGACCAACGTGGTCATGGACCGGTTCGGCCGGGACACTATGCTGATTCCCGACGGCGAAGACCATTTCGTCTTTACCGTCAAGGTCGCCGTCTCCCCTATGTTCTTAAGCTGGATCATCGGTTTCGGGCAAAAAGCCAAGGTCCTCCATCCCCAGAGCGTCATCGATTCCTGCAAGGAGATGTGCCGGGAAGCATTGGCGCAGTATTAAGCGAGGCTGAAGGACCGGAACACCTCGCTCCAGACCACCTGGGAGTTTTCTGTCGTTCCTTCATCCCGCAAAACGGTCATTACATAATGGTAATCCCCATCATCCAGAATGACCCCCCGGCCCAGCCTGTCTCCTCGCTCCCCTGCCGAGGTCCAGACAAATTCATAGCGGGAGATGCCGTCCAAATTGGTCTCCATCACCGTCAGGTCCTCCGCTTCATAGCCGGATACCGTGCGGATGGTGGCGTTCAGGTCTCCGGAATCCAGGGTCTGGATGAAAACCTCATAATCCTCACACAGATACAGCCGTCCGTTCTCACTTTCCACCGCGGGAACGGAGGCTTCTCCCGGCAGGCTGACGGACACCTCTCTGGGGCTTGCCATCACCGGCGCGATCCATTCGTCTGATACAGTCTCAAAGGTCTCCTCTGCCCTGCACCCGCAAAGCAGAAGGGCCAGCAATCCAATCAGTACAGTTTTCTTCACGTTGATCCCTCCCGAAAGGAATTTAGACCATGCAATTTCTGATCCCTTACCTGCTTATAATCAATGCCGCCGGATTCCTGGTTATGCTTGCGGACAAGCAGTACGCCCGAAAAAACCTCTGGCGGATCCCGGAGGCCACCCTTCTGGGTGTGGCTGTGGTTGGCGGAAGCATTGGGATGCTTGTGGGTATGTACACCGTCCGCCACAAGACCCGCCACCTGAAATTCACCCTGGGCGTTCCCGCCATCCTGGCAGCCCAGCTTGCCCTGGCCGCCTGGATCCTTCTATAACGAAAAATGGCGAGGGCCGCGGATGTTGATATAGTCCCCTTAGAGTAGACACTCGAAATAACAAAATTTCGAGACTACACTAAGGGGACTATTTTCATGACAAAAAAGAGAAAGAAATATGGTGCAGAATTAAAACTACAGGCGGTACAAGACTACCTTTCTGGGAAAGGC
>JAXJVC010000138.1:0-2021 GCA_036308745.1 Oscillospiraceae bacterium
CTGAGCCACCAATGCCAGCACACCCTGAGGCAGGGAGGACTTGAACTGGTTCAATCCGTGCTTCATCTTGCTCCACACGGGGGTGAGGTTGTTCTGGTCCTGCTGGAACTGCACCATCACTATGCACATGCCGTTCTGGCTTGTGGAGTAGGTCTTGCTACGGTCCACCTCCTTGTAGGTGAAGATGTAGCGCTCCAGAGGCCTTGCCACCTGCTCCTCTATCTCCTCGGCCGTGGCACCAGGCATCACGGCAATCACCACACCCTGACGTATGGTGAAGGGCGGAAACTCGTCCTTGGGCATCACATATATCGCCCACAGGCCAAAGGCCAGAAGCAATGCCGTGAGAAAGGCCGTTATCTTGTAGTTGTTGATAGGCCATGCTATCCAACTGCTGTTCTTGAAAGTCATAATAGAAGACCCCTCCCCGAATACTCGAACCCAGCGGACCCCTCCCCGTACCCTCCCCTGTATGGGAGGGAGTATTTACTACTGGGGAATAGAGCGCGGACGGAGTATATGATACTAGGGAATGAGGATTTTGTTAAGGGTTAATAGATAGAACCCCTCCGCTGGGGGGATTGAGGATTTTTGGTATTAATAATAAATTAGGTTAGTTCAAAAGTCGGTTGTAACCACTCCCCTCCATACAGGGAGGGGCAGGGGGGAGGGTCCGTCTTCGTTTTCGTTTTCGTTTTCGTCTTCGTTTAGTTTCCCGTTTTCCGTTTTCCGTTTTCCGTTTGTACAATAGTTCCCTCGCTCACCTTCTGGTAGCCGTTTGTTATTATGCGGTCGTCCTTGTCAAGGCCGGAGAGCACCTCTATGCGGTTGCCCAGGGTCTTGCCCATGGTGATGACTTTTCTGTGCGCCTTGCCGCCTTCCACCACCCACACGAAGTGCTTGCCGTCGGCAGATTGCTGGATGCTGCGCACGGGAAGGGTCATGCCCTGGATGCTGTCATTGGCATGCAGATACACCTTTGCCACCATGCCGGGAAGGATGTCGCCCTCGGGGTTGGGCAGGGCTATGCGTATGTCGTAGGTATGTGTCAGTGCATCTGCCACCACACCCTTCTCTATTACACCGCCCTCCAGAGACTTGTCTCCGATGGCCTCAATGCTGATGCTCGATGTAGTGCCGGGCTTGATGGAGGAAATCTCCTTCTCGGGGATGCTGACCTTCACCTTCAGGGTCTTGATGTCCAGGATGGTAAGTACGGGCTGGCTGGGCAGGGCAGTCTCTCCTGCACTAACCCACTTCTTGCCCACGATGCCGTCAATGGGGGCATGTATCTCGCAATCCTCCAGCATCTTCCTGGCGGCAGAGAGCGAGGCCTCGGCCTGCTCCACCTTGCTCTGCACCTCCACCCACTTCATGTCGGCCAAGGACTTGTTCTCGTGCAACTGGCGCATGCGCTCCAGGGCATCGGTGGCCTGCTTGTGCGACGCTTCTGCCATGGCCAGGGTGTTCTGTGCCTGGGTCTTGTCCATCTCGGCAACGAGCTGACCCTTGCGCACGCGCTGTCCCTCGCCAACGCATATCTGCTTCACCATGCCCATGCCGGTGAAACTCACCGCCACGGAGGTTGCCTCCTCCACCGTGCCCACATAGGCGGTACCGGTTTCCCGAGGCTGCTCGGCAGCACTTTCGGTTGTCACCTTCAGGGGAGCAGTGCCATGCTGCACCTTCTCTTGCGAGCATGCCACCAGGCAAACTGCCATCAGCAGCATTTGCCACAGGTGTAATGCTTTCATTGTCTTCTTTTTCATATGTTGTGATACTGTTTTGTTTTTTCGGGTGCAAAGGTACGCATATAATGTTTATATTGCCTCAGACTTTTAACGCAAATAATGTTCTAATGGGAATATTCTGCAAAGATTAACATTACGTGTGGTGGGGTTTTGCGATTTGTTGCGGTGTTTTTTTTGCATGGCGACGGAAAAAAGCGTACCTTTGTATTCACTACCCTTGTATAAAACCTAATAACTCATGCAGGCACTATCACTCTTCGAACTCAATGC
>JAXJVC010000139.1:0-2151 GCA_036308745.1 Oscillospiraceae bacterium
ACCCAGTACACCACGGAGTAACCGCCATGGCACAACAACGAAGAAGAACCGGAAGACGGCCCCCCGCCCGTCAGAAATCTTTCCTCTCCCAGCTTGCACAGCTCCTCCGCCCCAAGGCTCCGGACTTCAAGCCCGATTCGGAAGAAACGAGTATCCTGCACAAGCTCCATATGACCCAGCTCCAGCGGCTCACCCTGCTGCGCTGGACGCTGTATGTCCTTACCTGCATCGTCATGCTGGTGATCCAGGATGTGATCATGAGCCATTTCTCCTTCCTGGGCGCCACCACCGACCTGGTGGTCTGCGTGATCCTGCTGATCACCATCATGGAAGGCACGGAAGTGGGCAGTCTGTTCGTATTCCTGGCCTCCATTCTCTACTATTTCTCCGGCAGCTCCCCCGGACCCTACTGCGTGGTCCTGCTGACCTTCGTGGGCATCGGCGCCACCATGTTCCGCCAGTTCTACTGGCACTGGAACATCAGCTCCATCCTGCTGTGCGGCGGTGCGGCCCTGGTCCTGTATGAACTGGGCACCTTTGCCACCGGACTGTTCCTGAAGCTGACCCACTGGGGTCGGCTGGGCATTTTCCTGGTCACCGCCCTGCTTAGCTGGATCGCCATGATCCCCCTGTTCTACCTTATCAACCTTATCGGCCAAATCGGAGGACACACATGGAAAGAATAAGCCGCCGCCGGGCCGTTGCCCTGCTGACGCTCTTCAGTCTGGTGCTGCTGCTGTTCGCCATCAAGCTCTTTGACCTGCAGATCATCGAAACCGACGGCAACACCGACAACACCGCAACCTACACCACCCTGACCACCGTCCGCGCCGCCCGGGGCGATATCCTGGACCGCAACGGCAAGGTCCTGGTGGGCAACCGTGCCAGTTATGACCTGGTATTCAACCATTACGTTATCAAATCCGCGGACAACCGTAACGAGTACCTGCGCCGCCTGTACAACAAGTGCCAGGAGCTGGGGGTCAGCTACAACGACCACTTCCCCCTGACCAAGTCCCGGCCCTTTGAGTACACCCTGGACGACTACACCACCGCCTGGCAGGGCTACTTCCAGAACTTCATGCGGGACCGGGAGCTGGACTCCGATATGTCGGCCCCCCTGCTTCTGGAAAAGCTCCGCTCCTCCTATAAGATCCCCCTGGAATGGAGCGAAGAGGAGGCCCGGGCCGTCATCGGTATGCGCTACGAATTTGACCTTCGCGGCGTTACCAACCTGCCCACCTACACCTTCATGGAGGACGTCTCCGACGAAAACCTCAGCGCCATCCTGGAGCTGAACACTCCCGGCCTGATGGTCGAATCCTCCACCGTCCGGGAATACCACACCACCTACGCCGCCCATATCCTGGGCTACGTCGGCGGCATGGATGCCAGCGAATGGGCCGAATTCAAGGACCAGGGCTATTCCATGGATGCCTACGTGGGTCAGTCCGGTTTCGAGGAAGCCTTTGAAAAGTACCTCCACGGCATCGACGGCACCCGCGTGGACGTTGTTTCCAAGGACGGCACCATCATGGAGCAGTATTATGCCCGAATCTACGATGAAGACGGCAAGGTTGTGGGCTACAAGGAGCCCAAAGCCGGCAACAACGTGGAAACCACCATCGACCTGGAGATCCAGAAGGCCACCGAGGATGCCCTGGCTGAGGTCATGAAAAACATGGTCGACCCCGAGGTCAACAAGGCCACCGGCGAAAATACCGGTCTGGATGCCCAGGGTGCCGCGGCCATCGTCATGGATATCGCCACCGGCGAGATCCTGGCCTGCGCCAGCTACCCCACCTATAATCTTGCCACCATGCATGAGGACTGGGATAAGATCGAAGCCGACGAGCGCAACCCCTTCTTCAACCGGGCCTTCGGCGCTTACTACGCTCCCGGCTCCACCTACAAGATGTGTACCCTGATCTCCGCCATGGAAAATGTCTATAAGCGCGGCGACAAAGCCGGCCAGCCCATTCTGGCCTACGGCGAAACCATTCAGGATACCGGTTATCTGGACGAAGAAAGCCTGGGCAACTTCCACCCCACCTGTCTGATCTACTCCAGCAACCCCGGCGTTACCCACGGCGTCATCGATGGCAGCCAGGCCCTGATGGTCTCCTGTAACGTCTTCTTCTACCAGCTTGG